>NZ_JAALDW010000132.1:0-22954 GCF_014145055.1 Dietzia sp. DQ11-38-2 | reverse complement strand
GGGGGGCACTCCGCGCCCGCAGACCACGCACCTGCCGACCACCGGCGGACCGGGGTCGGACGGGACTCACCCGCACGGGCATTACGCGGGCGGGTCCTACGCGGGCGCGTCTCACATGGACGGGGACGACACCGCGCGGGAGGGCGAGGCCTACTCGCCGCCCGACGAGGCGACCCTGACACGTCGCTGGCGCATCATGGCCGGCACGGGGGCCGTGGCCGTGGTGGTGATCGCACTGTTGTCCGCCTGGATGCTCGGCGCGCTCGCCGGTGGCGGTGACGACACGCCACTGTCCCAGCAACTCGACGCGATCGAACGCGCCGCCCAGGAGAGCAGGTCGGCGGCGACCGAACAGCCGACCCCGGACGGCTCGGAAACGGGGGAGGCCGAGCCCACCCGGGCGGCGCCCACCACACCCGTCAGGGTCCTGGATGTCACGTCGTGGCAGCCCGCCGGGTCACCCGGCGTCGCCGAGAACTCCTCGAGTGCCCCGAACGTCGTCGACGGTGACAGGTCGACCTCGTGGTCCACCGACACCTACCGCAACCAACTCGGTGACGGCGGAGCCGCCTACAAGCCCGGGGTGGGGCTCCTGCTGACCCTCGACGGCGAGCAGGAGACCCGCCGCGTGGTGGTGCACTCGGCGGACGACGGGGTGGAGTTCGAGGTACGGATCGCCGAGAGCTCCTCGCCGGACTCACTCGACGACACGACCCTGCTCGGTGAGGGGACCATCCGGGATGGGTCGGGCACCGTGACGATCGACGATCCCGAGGACGCGGAGTATCTGATCGTGTGGTTCACCAGACTCGGAACCTCCGGGCCCGAGTCGTTCAGCGCGTCCATCAGCGAGGTACAACTCACCCGGTGAGCCCCCGCGGCCACCTCGTCCGGGGGCCGCCGACCTCGCCGCCGTCGCCGAGGTGGCAGCCCCACCGGGGCACGCTCCGCGTTAACGTGAGCGCCGTGAACACCAGTGCCGTCGACGACTTCTCCGCGGTCACGGGACGCCCCATCACCACGGCCGGGTCCCCGCTCACCGATGTCGAGCTCCTCGATGCACACGTCGCCGGGGACCCTGACGCCTTCTCCGCCCTGGTCCGGCGCCACTACGACTACCTGTGGCGGCTGGCCATCCGGACCTCCTTCAACCGCGAGGACGCCGCCGAGGCGCTGCAGGACGCGCTCGTCTCGGCTTACCGGAAGGCGGACACCTTCCGCCACGCCTGTCCCGTCCAGGGCTGGCTCTACCGCATCGTGGTCAACGCCTGCCTCGACAAGATGCGGGCCCAGCGCCTGCGCACCCACTCCGAGCTGACACCCAGACTGCACGAGGAGATCTCACTTCGAGATCACTTCTACCAGGATCCCGCCTACGCGATCATCGTCGCCGAGGCGCTGGCGGAGCTGCCGCCCGACCAGCGTGATGCGGTCGTCGTCGTCGACATGCTCCGCTGCTCGGTGGCCGAGGCCTGCCACCTGCTCAACACCCGCCCCGGCACCATCAAGAGCCGGTGTTCGCGGGGGAGGGCGAAGCTCAGCGTGCTCCTCGAAGGGGTCACCCTCACCGGTTGAGGGAACAACACGGACCCGCAGGGTGTTGTCGCCATAGTAGATCCGGTTCAACCGCCCACCCGCCAAGGAGCCCGAAAAACCCATGAGCGACACCCTCCACGACGTCATCATCGTCGGATCCGGCCCGGCCGGGTACACGGCCGCCATCTACTCCGCCCGGGCCGAGCTCGCCCCTGTGGTGTTCGAGGGTTCGCAGTTCGGCGGCGCGCTCATGACCACCACGGAGGTCGAGAACTTCCCGGGCTTCGCGGAGGGCATGATGGGCCCCGACCTGATGATGCAGATGCGGGAGCAGGCGGAACGTTTCGGCGCGGACCTCCGCATGGAGGACGTGACGTCGATGGACCTGGCCGGCGAGGTCAAGATCGTCCGGGTGGGCCAGGAGGAGCACCGGGCTCGCGCGGTGATCCTCGCGATGGGCGCAGCCGCACGCTACCTCGGCGTCCCCGGGGAACAGGAGTACCTCGGGCGCGGCGTGAGTTCGTGCGCGACCTGCGACGGATTCTTCTTCCGCGACAAGCCGATCGTCGTCGTGGGTGGTGGCGACTCCGCTATGGAGGAGGCGACCTTCCTCACCAAGTTCGGCTCATCCGTGACCGTCGTCCACCGACGGGAGGAGTTCCGCGCCTCCAAGATCATGCTCGAGCGGGCGAAGGAGAACGAGAAGATCTCGTTCGTCCTCAACACCACGGTCGACGAGGTCCTCTCCGGCGCCAGCGGAACCGTCGAGCGCCTGCGTCTGCGCAACACCGTCACCGGCGAGACCAGCGAACTCGAGACCGCGGCGATGTTCGTCGCGATCGGCCACGACCCGAGGTCCGAGTTGGTCCGAGACCAGGTGGAGGTCGATGAGGACGGCTACGTGCTTACAGGGCAGACCACCGCCACCTCGATCCCGGGTGTGTTCGCCTGCGGCGACCTGGTGGACCACCGCTACCGGCAGGCCATCACCGCTGCCGGTTCGGGGTGCGCCGCCTCGATCGACTCTGAACGTTGGCTCGCCGAGCAGGCCTGACACCCAGCGCCGGCGTTCCGGACCCCTGAGACCGCGTCACCCGGATCCGCACACCTCACCCCGAAAGGACCCACCACAATGGCCGTGAACACCCCGAACATCATCGACGTGACCGAGGACGACTTCGCCGAGTCCGTCCTCGCCGCCAGCGGGTCCAAGCCCGTGCTGGTGGACTTCTGGGCCACGTGGTGCCGTCCCTGCACGATGATGGCCCCGGTTCTCGACGAACTCGCCGGTGCGGAGTCCGACAAGCTGACGGTCGCCAAGGTCGACGTGGAGACCAACCAGGAGCTCGCCGCCGAGTACCAGATCACCGCCATCCCGGCGATGCTGCTGTTCTCCGAGGGAAAGCCGGTCAAGCGCATCACCGGCGCCAAGTCGAAGTCCGCGCTGCGCACCGAACTCGGCGACGTGCTCTAGCCGCCGCCCCACTCGGGTGCGTGCCGGGCACGTCCGCGCCTGAGGCGGTAAGTTCATCCGGGTACCCAGTCGAGTGGAGCGGAGGAGAACCATGGCGTGGCGACGCGGTGACCGTGGGCCCGAGGTGGCCTCGATCCGGGCGACCCTCGCGGGTATGGGCCTGCTGCACAACATCGATTCCGTCGGGCTCACCGAGCCGGAGACGGGTTCGGTCCTCGCCCGGACCGATGCCGTCTTCGACGCCGATCTGGAGACCGCCGTGCTGGCGTTCCAGCAAGCCCGTGGACTGATCTCTGACGGCATCGTGGGCCCGTCGACCCAGGCGGCGCTCCGCGACGCCACCTACGTTCTGGGGACCCGCGACCTCAGTTACATCGTCTCCAAGCCCATGGCCGGGGACGACGTCGCGCAGTTCCAGCGACGGCTCGGTGAGCTCGGCTTCTACGCGGGACTGGTCGACGGGACCTTCGGGCCTCTCACCCACGCCGCCGCGACCGATTTTCAGAGGGACTGCGGTCTTCACCCCGACGGCGTCGTAGGCGCGGAGACCCTTGACACCCTGAGCAAGTTCTCGACGCTGTTCAAGGGTGGCGACGTCTCGTCGCTGGTCGAACGAGAGCGCGCGCGGACCTCCGGCCCGATGCTCGCCGGCAAGCGTATCGTGCTGGATCCCGGGCCCAGCGGGTCGGAGAACCCGATCCGCATCGACACCCCGCTCGGAACGATCACGGATGCCGAACTGTTGTGGGACATCACCCGCCGGCTCTCTGAGCGGATGAACCAGGCCGGCGTCGAGGTCTTCCTCTCGCGACCCGAGGCCATGATCCCGACGGACCCGGAACGGGCCGAGATCGCCAACGCGTTCAACGCCGATCTCATGATCTCTCTCCGCCTGGACCGGCATCCCAACCCGGTCGGCAACGGGATCGCCACGTTCTACTTCGGCAACTCCCTGGGAGCCGAGTCGATGCTCGGGGAAGCTCTGTCCGGCTTCATCCAGCGGGAGATCGTCAGTCGTACCGACCTCCGTGACTGTCGCACCCACGGGCGGAGTTGGCCGCTTCTCCGGATGACGCGGATGCCCTCCATCCAGATCGTCCTGGGGTACGCCCACAATCCCGGTGATCTGTCCATCCTCGGGGACCGTGCGGCCCAGGACACCATCGTCGACTCGATCCTGGTCGGGGTGAAGCGTCTCTACCTCCTCGACGAGGACGATCACCCCACGGGTTCCATGTCCGTCAACGAGCTGATCGACTACGAGCAGCGTCAGCGGGACTGACGGCGCGCCCGTGGGGCCTGAGGGGCCGCGAGCGGGATGTCCTCACCGTGCCGCGCGGTCGCCCCGGACAACACCCGCAGAGTCCTGGTGGCGAATCCCCGCTCGGCGAAGAGCTGATCGAGCGCTCTCTCCACGTCGGCCTTCCAGAGGTGATCGCTCTCGATGTCGAGGCGGAGTCGAGGATGGGTCTCGTGCTCGGCCACCACGGTGAAACCATGCTCGACGAGGAAGCCGGTCGGCGCGATGCACGACTCGGAACCGCATATGTCACGTGACAATACGTCCCCGGTATCCGAGGCCGAGATCCCGAATGCCTCGATCGCCTTGATGCCGCGTCGGCGAAGGTCGGACACCACCGCGTCGAGCAGCGAGGTGGGAGCACCGCCCGGCGCGCCATCTTCGATACTCATCCCCGCCAGCAGGATGGCGTCCGAGCCCACCGGTGACGTCGGGAAGCATGCTGCACGAGGAACCATGGCCGGCGGCGCATAGAACGCAGCGCCGGTCGCGCGGTCACCCTCACGCGCGACCTGACCGCACACTCCCCATTCCAGGGAGACGTGCGAGATCCAGGCCTCCTTCTCGAACTCCGGATCTCCCGGCTGATCGTCGCTGTGCTGCCCATCGGTCTGCCAGTACACGCACCTGCGAGCACGCGGTCCCAACTGGTCCACGGCCGAGAGGTCGAGTGGTCGGATCGAGTTCATCGTGACGGACCCGGCGACCCGCCCTCGAGCAGCGTCAGGACCCGGTGGAGATCGTCGGCGTCCCCCACATCTATGGTGATCCGTCCCTTACGCCGGCCCATCGTGACGGACACCGAGGTCTCGAAGCGGTCGGACAGTCTGCCCGCGACCGCCTCCAGCTCGGGGTTCCGGCGTCGGCCCTGACGAGTGGGGGAGGTAGTCGGGGCGGGGCCGTTCCCCTCTCTGTTCAGCAGCGTGACGATCTCCTCAGTCGCCCGGACCGACAAGCCCTCCGCCACGATCCGCGCTGCGAGTTCGTCCTGGGCCGACACCCCGGCTTCCACTCCGAGGAGTGCCCTCGCATGTCCCGCCGACAAGACGCCCGCGGCCACTCTGCGCTGGACTGCGGTCGGCAACTGAAGGAGGCGAATGCTGTTGGTGATGGCCGGTCGGGATCGACCGATCCGGTTCGCGAGTTCGGCCTGGGTGACGTCGAACTCCTCGAGCAGTTGCTGATATGCCGCCGCCTCCTCGAGGGGATTGAGCTGGACCCGATGGATGTTCTCCAGAAGTGCGTCCCGGAGCAGGTCTTCGTCGTCGGTCTGCCGGACGATCGCCGGAACGGTCTGGAGCTCCGCCCGCTGGCTCGCCCTCCACCGCCTTTCACCCATGATGAGCTGATAACGATCGGCCGCGATCTCGCGGACGACGATCGGCTGGAGGAGCCCGAACTCCTTGACCGAGTGTGCCAGCTCGGCCAGTGCCTCCTCGTCGAAGTGAGTCCGCGGCTGTCTGGGGTTGGGTTCGATCGCGGAGGGGGCGATCTCACGGTAGACCGCCCCCGGATCCACCAAGTCGTCGGTTTCACGTGAAACCGTGGTGTCGTCGGCATTCTGGGCGGCCGGTCGTTCACCCGAGCCCGCAGGGGATGCCGTGGCGGACGGGGCGGGGCCTGACCCTGTCGACCGCGGTTTCGGGGGAGTGGTCCTGGGCCCACCGCTGCGCGGCCCGAGGATCACGTCTGCCGCGTCGCTACCCAACCGCGGACCTTCGTCCGGTCCGGTGGGGATCAACGCCGCCAGCCCACGACCGAGCCCGCCCCTCCGTTGCTGACTCATCGCGTGCCCTCCGTACCGGTCGATGCCCGGGTGGCCTCACCATGTGACGCCACCCGATCACTGCGCTCGTTCAGCTCTTTCGCCGCATCCAGGTACGCCAGCGCCCCTCGGGATCCCGCGTCGTACTGGAGTATCGTCATCCCGTACCCGGGCGCCTCAGACACCTTGACGCTGCGTGGGATCACAGTCCGCAGGACGGCGGCGCCGAAATGGTTCCTGACCTCTCCCGCGACCTGTTCGGCGAGCTTGGTGCGTCCGTCATACATCGTCAGCATGATGGTGGAGATCCGGAGTTCCCGGTTGAGGTGCTGCTGGATCAGTTCCACGTTGCGCAGCAGCTGGCCGACACCCTCGAGGGCGTAGTACTCGCACTGGATCGGGATGAGGACCTCACTGGCGGCCACCATGGCGTTCACGGTGAGCAGCCCCAGAGAGGGCGGACAGTCGAGGAAGACGTAGTCGATACCCAAGGACACCAGGTCGTCCATGTTGAGGACCTCGGCGAGCCGGCGTTCCCGGTGTTCCAGCCCGACCAACTCGATCTCCGAACCCGCCAGATCGATCGTCGCCGGGATACAGAACAGCCGCTCAGCGTGCGGGCTGCGCTGCATGAGATCCTCCACAGCGCTCTCCCACATCAGAAGCTCATAGCTCGACGGCGTCCCCTCCCGGTGGTCCACTCCGAGTGCGGTGCTGGCGTTTCCCTGCGGGTCCATGTCGATCACCAGGACCCCGAGTCCACCGAGCGCGAGAGACGCCGCGAGATTGACTGTCGAGGTGGTCTTTCCCACGCCGCCCTTCTGGTTGGCGATGGTGATGATCCGGGGATGGGATGGCCTGGACAGCGGGGGAGAGTCCCCGTGCAGAAGCTCGTTCGCCTGCCGCGCGGCGGCGAAGATCGGCGTCTCGTGTTCGGACATCCGTCACCTTTCAACTACGTGTGAGGGCAAGTGGGGCCCAGAGGTCTTCACGGCGTATGGGCGCGTTGTCAGTGTTTCACGTGAAACCGACATCCACCCCCGCGAGCCATGCAGTCACCGCCCACCACGAGAACCACGCACGCGGGAGCGACTGCCACGGCTACCCACTCTAGTCGTGAGGGTAGCGATGACCAGCCTCGTCTCCTCGGCATCCGGCGCGGATACGATCTCGACCTCCACGTCGTCGAACCCGAGTCGCCGGAGCGCATGCCGGTCCCTCTCCACCTCGTCGGCGGCGGACGCCCCCTTCAACGCCACCATCCTCCCACCCGATCGGAGCAACGGCGCAGACCACCCGGCGAGCTTGGCCAGCGGGGCCACGGCGCGGGAGGTCACCACGTCTGCTCCGCCCACCTCGGCGACGACGGACTTCTCCTCGGCTCGTCCCCGGACGACCCGGACGTCTATCCCGAGATCGTCGACCACCTCCTGGAGGAACGTGGACCGACGGAGCAGCGGTTCGACCAGGGTCACACGGAGGTCCGGACGAGCGAGAGCCAGGGGGATACCAGGAAGTCCGGCCCCGCTCCCGATGTCCACCACTGTCTCGCCGTCGGCCAGCGCAGCGGCGGCGGCCGCGCTGTTGAGGACGTGCCGGTCCCACAGACGTGGGCGTTCGCGGGGCCCCATCAATCCTCGCTCCAGGCCCGCGGTCGCCAGGAACCGGACATACTTCTCGGCGAGCTCGAGGCGGTCACCGAAGACCGACTCCGCCCCTTCCGGCACCCCGGCAGCATCCTCCGCCACAGGAGAGGGCGGGGTCTCCTCCGAGACCTCGCCCGGGGGATCTGTCACACGATCACCTCGCTCGCCGTCACGTGTCGTTTCTCCGGCAGTGTCCCTATTCATCTTCCCCACATCCGTATTCGGCAGATGGACCGACCGGTTTCACGTGAAACCACGTCGGAATAACACACGTGTAAGACGTCGCCGCTCCCGGCCACCGCCCGCGCACGACACAGGGGCGCGGGCTGCCCGCCCACGCCCCTGCACATCCCGCCGAGCCACCTCCCGCGGACCCACGGCCTCAAACGAGAAGTCACTCCGGCAACACAATGACCCTTCGATTCGGCTCGGCGCCCGTCGAGTCCGACGACACGCCGTCGATCTCCGCGATCGCGTCGTGGATGATCTTCCGCTCGAACGGCGTCATCGGTTCGAGTTCCTCGGACTCCCCCGTCTCGAGCACCCGTTGCGCAGCCACCCGGCCGGCCTCCGTCAGTGCCTCCCGCTTGGCGGCCCGCCATCCCGAGATGTCCAACATCAACCGACTTCGATCGCCCAACTCCTGCTGGACGGCCAACCTGGTCAGCTCCTGGACCGCGTCCAGAACCGAGCCGTCCGATCCCACGAGGAGATCGAGGTCCTCACCGCCGTCAATGCTCACGACCGCGCGGTCACCCTCGACGTCGAGATCGATGTCCCCGTCGAAATCCAAGATGTCCAAGAGCTGTTCGAGGTAATCGCCGGCCACCTCGCCCTCCTCGACAAGACGCTCCTCCGACACCTCGATGTTCTTCTTCGACATGGATCCGCCTCCGTCATCACCGCCGATCGCCGGTCCCGTCGTGGCCGGCGAGTAACTCTCCCAAGTATGGGACAAGGTCCCCGATCGCGGAGAATCGGGGACCTTGTCGGCCGTCTCACTGACCCGGGGTCAGCGCTTGCGTTTCTTCTTCTTACCCTTGCCGCCTCCGCCGCCACCCTTCTGGGCGGGGCGGGTGCGTTGGCCGCCGGGTCGTTGAGGTCTCTGACCCGGCCTCGGGGCGGAGCCGGGAGCCGACTCGGGAGCATCGCCGACGACCGCCGGGGCCGCTGTCGTACCGTCGTCGTCCGGCGAAGCGACGCCAGTGGCCGCTGCCTGTGGCGCCACGGCGGTACCCGCCGCGGACCCCCGGCCCCTCTTCGGATTGACGGGCTTCACCCCGACCCTGGGCGCGAGGGACTTCTGCTCCTCACGGCGCTTGAGGGCGGCGGCGTCATCCTCCTTGGCCATCTTCTCGAAGAGGTAGTACTGCTGACCGAGGGTCCACAGGTTGTTGGTGACCATGTAGACGAGGATGGCCAGCGGCCAGAACGCACCGGTGACCAGGATGCCGATGGGGAAGGCCCACAGCATCAACTGGTTCATGATCTTGGCCTGCGGGTTCGCCGCGGCCTCAGGGGACTGGCGCGAGAGCGAGATCCTCGCGTTGAGGTGGGTCGTGACCGCCGAGATGATCATCAGCGGGATGGCGACGACGATGATGTTCCACCGCTGGAAATCCAGCGCCGCGCCGGGATCGACGAACGCCTGGAACTGCTCGACGGGTTGGGAGATGAACGAGGACAGGGGAGAGCCGAACAACCGGGCGTCGAGGAAGCTCTGGACCTCGTCCGCATTGAAGACGTAGTTGCCGGTGTTCCGCGTCTCCTCCGCGGTCATCCCCAAGGCGCCGAAGTTGTTCCCCATCCGGTTGAAGGACCGCAGGACGTGGAACAGACCGAGGAACACCGGGATCTGGATGAACATCGGCAGGCATCCCAGAACGGGGTTGAACCCCTCGGCCTTCTGCAGCTTCCGTGTTTCGGTCGCCAGCTTCTCCCGGTCGTTCTTGTACCGTTTCTGCAGCTCCTTCATCCGCGGCTGCATCTCCTGCATCTTCCGCGAGAAACGGATCTGCTTGGCCGCCGGCCAGAACAGCAGGATGCGGAGGGTCACCACCAAGAAGATCACGGAGAGTGCCCAGATGGCGCCGTTGGAATCCGGTGCCTCCACCCAGGGGAGGAACCCCCCGAGGAACGCGAAGATCTTGTGCCAGAACCAGAGGATCCCGGAGATCGGGTAGTAGACCAGAGGGTCGGTGATGAACGACATCGGTGGTGGAGTCCTAGCTTCGTTCGGGATTGTCGGGATGCTGGTGGCCCCCGGAATGGTCAGGGGCGCGGGGTTCGGGGACCGGATCCCAACCGCCGGGAGTCCACGGTCCGCACCGCAGCAGACGCCACACCGCGAGCCACGTCCCGTACCACGCGCCGTGCACTCGAACCGCCTCGACAGCGTAGTTGCTGCAGGTGGGTTCGAACCTGCAGCTCGGCGGGGTCAGCGGCGAGATGCCCTTCTGATAGAAGTCGAGCAACCACAGCAGTATCCGGGCGACGGGGCCCTGTCGGCTCTCGGTCATCGCCCTGCCTCCCGGGCCCGCGACACGGCGGAGGTGAGACCGGTCCGCATGTCGCGGAGTAGATCGGCGTGGGAGGCCGAGGCGGCAGCCGGATTGGCCCGGACCACAACCAGGAGATCGGAATCGAGCCCGGGGAGGACTTCCGATGCGATGTGACGAAGCCGCCGGCTGACACGGTGGCGGGTCACCGAGTCCCCGACGGCTTTACTGACGACCAGGCCGAAACGAGGTCCGCCCACGCGGACATCGGAGGAGTCCACGTGGGCGTGTACGACCATGGTCCGGCGGCCCTTCCTGGCACCCCTTCGCACCACCGCCGCGAAATCAGCGGACCGGTGGAGCCGATGGGTCCTGGGAAGCACACGCCACCCCGACCCGGATCAGGCCGTCAACGAGGCGCGGCCCTTGCGGCGACGGGCGCCGACGATGCCGCGGCCGGCGCGGGTGCGCATCCGGAGCCGGAATCCGTGCACCTTGGCACGACGACGATTGTTCGGCTGGAAAGTCCGCTTGCCCTTGGCCATGGCTGGCTCCTCACGTGAAGTAGGCGCCTCGTGTGCGCCCGATCCGGTTCCTGATGACGTCGAAACACCGCTGTCGGGCGGTACCGCGACGCGACGCGCGCCCCTCAGGCGCGCGACAGACCGTTCAAGATTACGCGCATGACGGCGTGCCCACCAAACCGCTCGAAACCACAGGCACCATCCGTACCATCTCGCTGGCCACCGCAACACGCCGGGACCGTCGGTGCTTGACATCCGCCCTCCAGTTGATCTTGAGGGTTGCCCACGAGTTCACGGTGTTGTTACCGTCATTCATCATCGAGCCCCACGGGGGCCGCCTAACGTCACGACAATGCAGAACGACCACGCAGAACCCACGTAGAACGACGACGCACGAGATCCCACCTTCGCACCACCCAGTCCGAACCCGTCAAACGGGGGCGGTCTGTCTTCCACATCTGTGGACAACCGTGTGGATACCTCAGTAGACCTGGGTCGGAGCCTGTGGATAGAGTGTGGTGCCCGGTCGGGTCAGATCGCCCGGTGCCCCGCAACCGCTTCCCATCGACGAGAGGAGACCGCACACCGTGTCTCCCGATCTCGAACACGTGTGGAGCGCGGTTCTCGACAAACTGACCGACCCCTCTCTGGCGAGCGACGACAACCCGGCTCTGTCCCGCCAGCAACAGGCCTGGCTACGCCTCGTCCAACCCATCGCCGTGGTCAACGGATTCGCGATGCTCGCCGCCCCGTCGGCGTTCGCGAGGGACAACATCGAATCGATCCTCCGCGGACCGATCACCAGGGCGCTGAGCTCCCAACTCGGAGAACCGGTCGATCTGGCGGTCAAGGTCGACACTTCGCTCGCCGGCCAGCGCAACCACGTCGACGTCGACGAGCCACCGATCGACGTCGACGACATCCACCGACCGGTGCCGGAGCAGGCCCAGGCCGATTCCACCCCTCGTCCCACGCGGATGACCGAAGAGCAGATCGCAGCGGAACGGCTGCTGCACGGCAGCGATCGCGACGAGGCCCTGTCAGCGGCGACCGCCCCGGGTCTCAATGAGCGATACACGTTCAGCGCTTTCGTCCAGGGCAACTCGAACCGGTTCGCTCGCGCCGCCGCACTCGCGGTGGCCGAGGCCCCCGCACGGGCGTACAACCCGCTGTTCATCTGGGGAGAGTCGGGGCTAGGGAAGACGCACCTGCTCCACGCCATCGGGCATTACTCCCTGCGGATGTACTCCGAGCAGAAGGTCAAGTACGTCTCGACGGAGGAGTTCACCAACGACTTCATCAACTCCGTGCGCGACGGCCGCCAGAACATGTTCAAGAAGCGGTACCGCGAGGCGGACATCCTCCTGGTGGACGACATCCAGTTCCTGATCGGTAAGGAACAGGTGCAGGAGGAGTTCTTCCACACCTTCAACACGATCCACAACGCGCAGAAGCAGATCGTGATCTCCTCCGATCGTCCCCCCAAACAGCTCCAGCCACTCGAGGACAGGCTGCGTACCCGGTTCGAGTGGGGTCTGATCACCGACATCCAGCCTCCAGAGCTCGAGACGCGCATCGCGATCATCGACAAGAAGGCCAAGTCGGAGAACTACGTCGTCCCGCGGGACGTCCTGGAGCTCATCGCCACCCGGGTCCAACGCAACATCCGCGAGCTCGAGGGAGCGTTGATCAGAGTCGTCGCGTTCGCCTCCCTCAACGGACACGATATCGACGTCCCGTTGGCGGAGGTCGTCCTCCGCGACGTCGTCTCGGACGACGACTCCCTGCAGATCTCCGCAGCGACGATCATGGCGGTCACCGCGGAGTTCTTCTCGACCAGCATCGACGAGCTCTGCGGCACCTCGAAGACGCGGTCCCTCTCGCGCGCCCGACAGATCGCCATGTATCTCTGCCGAGAGCTCACCGACCTCTCGCTGCCCAAGATCGGGGTCACCTTCGGCGGTAAGGACCACACCACGGTCATGTACGCCCAGCGCAAGATCCTCAAGGAGATCAAGGACGACCGCCGGATGTACGACCAGATCCAGGAACTGACCGCCCGGATCAAGGAACGCTCGCGGTCCCTCTGACCGCCTTCCGACCATCCTCCTGGCACGTCTCGGGCCCCTGCCCGCCGAACCGCGTCCGCCAGCCCCGAGCCCGGCGTCCGGGGCGCTGCGCCGCCGTCTCGGACCGCCCGTCTACCACTGCCGTCCGGAACGAGAACCCCACCCGCTGGGCGGAGCCGACGCGCACCGATACCCATATGTGACCCCCCTCACACCACTGGCATCACCCTTCACAGCTGTGGACAACCCTGTGGTTTTCTGTGGACCGACGGTGGACAGACGGTGGACCGAGACAGGTGATTCCACTGTCGTCTCGGGCAAGTCACAAGATGAGCCGGATCGGTCCACATGCATGATCTGGCTCTGACCTGCACAGACAGCCGTCGGTTCACAAATTCACAGGACCTACTACTACTTCTTGTCTCTCTCTAGAGTTCTTGTAAGAAGTAGGGATGTGGAACGGCGAGCCTGCTTGACCGGGTTACAGGAGTCCGTGTGTCCACCGTCGGTGCGAGCGGTTACTCTCATGGAGATGATCCGCCGGACCCCGTCGGACGCCAGTCAACGACACCAGCGAACACAGTTGCCACCGCCGCGAACAGGCCCGCCGTCCGGATGCCGGCGGCGTGCACCCCGCCCAGAAAGAGGTCACCGATGGAGATCACGGATCCGACGTTCCGCGTCACCCGCGAGGACTTCGCCGATTCGGTGGCCTGGGTCGCGCGGACCCTCCCGTCCCGACCGTCCGTGCCGATTCTCGGTGGCGTGCTCCTCGAGGCGGACTCCGGTCTGACGATCTCCGGATTCGACTACGAGACCTCCGCACAGGTGTCGGTCCCGGCGGAGGTCTCCGAACCGGGCAGCACCCTCGTGTCCGGCCGGTTGCTGGCCGACATCGCGCGGGCCCTTCCCGACCGTCCAGTCGAGGTGACGGTGAGTGCGCAGAAGATGTACATCACCTGTGGCTCCGCCAAGTTCACCCTGCCCACGATGCCCGTCGAGGACTACCCGCAGCTCCCGGCGATGCCCGGGGTCACCGGCTCGGCCGCGGTCGACGCGTTCTCCGAGGCGGTGGCCCAGGTCGCGGTCGCGGCGGGCAAGGACGACACGCTCCCGATGCTCACCGGCATCCGGATGGAGATCGAGGGGCCTCGTGTCACCCTCATCGCCACCGACCGGTTCCGCCTCGCGATCCGGGATCTCGAATGGGAACCCGCTCGCGAGGACGTGTCGGTCGAGGTGCTGATCCCGGCCAAGACCCTGTCCGACGTGACCCGGTCAGCCGGTCAGGGAGGGCGAGTCGATCTGAGCCTGGGGGCAGGTTCCGAGGTGGGCGCGGACGGCATCATGGGGGTCCTGGTGTCCGGCCAGCGCACCACGACCCGGTTGCTCGACGCCGAGTTCCCCAAGGTGCGCCAACTCCTGCCCACCCAACACACCTCGATGGCCCTCGTCCAGGTCGACGACCTGGTCCAGGCCATCAAGCGAGTCGCCCTGGTGGCGGACCGGGGAGTGCAGGTCCGGATGGCGTTCTCGGACGGGGAGGTCGCACTCTCCGCGGGCGGCGACGACGCGGCTCAGGCTTCCGAGACCCTCCCGGTCGACTTCCTCGGTGAGCCCCTGACCATCGCGTTCAACCCCGGTTACCTGCTCGACGGGCTCGGCAGCATGCATTCGGCCCGGGTCGCGTTCGGATTCACCCAGGCCAGCCGGCCCGCGGTCCTTCGGCCCGCGCCCGAGGCCCTGCCCTCCCCGGAGGCCGACGGTTCCATCGCGCCCGTCGAGTCGGACCACACGTATCTGCTCATGCCGGTCCGTCTGCCGGGCTGACCGCGCTGTCGCGACACCGCCGGTATGCACCTGCGTCATCTCAGGCTTCTGGACTTCCGCTCGTGGCCGCTGCTCGAGCTGGAGCTGCACCCGGGGGTCACCACACTGGTGGGGCGCAACGGGCACGGGAAGACCAACGTCCTCGAAGCCGTGGGCGTGCTCTCGACCCTGAGATCCCACCGGGTGCCCACCGAGGCTCCGATGATCCGGACCGGTGCGGAGACGGCCATGATCGCCGCGCTCGCGCACAACGCCGGGCGTGAACTCACCGTCGAGCTGGCACTCAACTCCGGAAGAGCGAATCGCGCGCGGCTCAACACCTCGCCGTGCCGCCGCCTCGGGGACATCCTCGGCGTGGTGCAGTCCGTGCTGTTCGCACCCGAGGACCTGGCACTGGTCCGGGGGGAGCCCGCCGAGCGGCGGAAGCTGCTCGATGAGCTCCAGGTCCAGCGTCGGCCCGCCCACGGGGGTGTCCTCACCGAGTACTCCTCGGTGCTCCGGCAGCGCTCCGCCCTGCTCAAGTCCGCCTCCGGCGTCCTGCGCCGCGGGAGGGGAGAGGGCGCGGACGCGGCGCTCGAGACCCTCGACGTGTGGGACGGCCGCCTCGCCCACCTCGGTGCGAGGATCGTCGCGGGGCGGATCGCCCTGCTCGCCGAACTACGGCCGCTGGTCGCCGACGCCTACCGGCGATTGGCTCCGGAGTCCCGACCGGCGGACCTGGCCTACCGGTTCCGCGTCGCCACCCCACCGGACGAGGCCGAGCTCGCCGATCCGGAACTCGTCGAAGCGGTCCTGCTCTCCGAGTTGGGCCGCCGGCGTCAGGACGAGATCGACCGGGGGATGTCGCTCGTCGGGCCGCACCGGGACGAGGTGGTCCTGTCCCTGGGCGACGAACCGGCCAAGGGCTTCGCGAGCCACGGCGAGACGTGGTCGTTCGCCCTGGCGCTGCGCCTCGGGTCACTGGAGTTGTTCCGCGCGGACGGGGTCGAACCCGTTTTGCTCCTCGACGACGTGTTCGCGGAACTCGACCGGCATCGTCGAGCAGCTCTCGCCGAGGCCGCGACCGGGGTGGAACAGGTCCTGGTGACGGCGGCGGTCGGCGACGACGTGCCGGACGGTCTGAGGGGGACCCGTCATGACGTGGTGATGACGGGCCAGGGAGCCGGTCGTCATTCGGTTATCACGGCGACGGACAGTGGGGTGCACTAGTGACCGATGACCATGCCGGGCGGCCGATAGCACCGTCTGAGGAGCCGAAACGTGGTTATGACATCGCCAGACAGGCCCTCGAGGAGGCTCGGAGTCGTGCCCGGGCGGACGGCAAGCAGATCGGGCGCGGCCGAACCGGACCGGTAGGGGGCGGCAAGCGCCTGCGCAGACGTGGCTGGACCGGTTCGGGCGCCGACCCCTGGGATCCCCAGCCGCTCGGGCGGCTCGTCGGCCAGGTCGCCAGGAGGCGGGGATGGGACGACAAGGTCGCCACCGGCAGGCTGTTCGCGGAGTGGGACCGCATCGTCGGGGAGGACGTGTCCGCGCACGCGACCCCGGAGCGACTGGAGGAGGGTGTGTTGTACGTCCGCGCCTCCAGCACCGCGTGGGCGACCCAGCTCCGGCTCGTGGCGGCCGACATCCTCCGCAAGATCGCCGCGGCCATGGGGCCGGGTCACGTCCGGCGCCTCAGGATCGAGGGGCCCGACAAGCCGAGTTGGCGGAAGGGCCCGTTGCACGTGTCCGGTCGCGGACCCCGGGACACCTACGGCTGACGGGCGGGACCCGGTGGGCGTCCATCGGGGCGTGTTGGCGAGCCCGGGGACCCCACGAGGGTTGTCGCAGGTAGACTGGGCCGGTCCCAGACCCCCGAGACGCGAGGAGTTCGCACGTGGCGGACGCCAAGAGCAAGGCCAGCACGCAGGGCGCGAACGACTACGGTGCGTCGTCGATCACCGTTCTCGAAGGACTCGAGGCCGTCCGGCTGCGTCCGGGCATGTACATCGGCTCGACCGGGCCCCGCGGTCTGCACCACCTGATCTGGGAGGTGGTCGACAACTCGATCGACGAGGCCATGGCCGGTCACGCGACGGGCGTCAAGGTCACCCTGCTCGAGGACGGCGGCGTCGAGGTGATCGACGACGGGCGCGGCATCCCCGTCGAGATGCACGAACAGGGCATGCCCACCGTGCAGGTCGTGATGACCCAGCTGCACGCCGGCGGCAAGTTCGATTCCGACTCCTACGCGGTCTCCGGTGGACTCCACGGTGTGGGAATCTCGGTGGTCAACGCTCTGTCCACGCGGGTCGAGGTACAGATCAAGCGTGACGGACGCCTGTGGCAGCAGGACTTCAACATGGCGGAGCCCGAGGAGCTCGTGGACGCCGGCCCCGCGGAGGGGACCGGGACCCGCGTCCGCTTCTGGGCGGACGCGTCGATCTTCGAGACCACCGAGTACGACTTCGACGTGGTCGCCCGACGTCTCCAGGAGATGGCGTTCCTCAACAAGGGTCTGACCATCACGTTGACCGATCGACGGTCACGCGCGGAGCAGGCCGCCGAACTCGACGCCATCGCGGACAGCGAAGGTCGTGGATCCGATTCCGCGCCCGGTTCCGACGAGGGGTCGGACCTCGAGCACGCGGTGGACGCGGAGAAGGCGTTCGTCGAGGGGGCCACCGACGCCGCCGACGCGGCCGAACGGTCCGAGACCCAGACCACCGAGGCCCCCGACGCGGCCAAGGTCCGCGAGCGCAAGCGCACCTTCCACTACCCCGAGGGCCTCAAGGACTACGTCACGGCGATCAACAAGTCCAAGACCGCGATCCACCCGACGATCCTCTACTTCGAAGGCAAGGGCACGGGCCACGAGGTCGAGGTCGCGATGCAGTGGAACTCCGGGTACTCGGAATCGGTCCACACCTTCGCCAACACGATCAACACCCACGAGGGCGGAACCCACGAAGAGGGCTTCCGCGCTGCGCTGACCTCGCTGGTGAACAAGTACGCGCGCGACAAGAAACTGCTCAAGGAGAAGGACCCCAATCTCACGGGGGACGACATCCGCGAGGGTCTCGCCGCAGTCATCTCGGCCAAGATCTCCGACCCGCAGTTCGAGGGGCAGACCAAGACGAAGTTGGGCAACACCGAGGTCAAGGGTTTCGTTCAGCGGCAGGTCGCAGAACACGTCGGTCACTGGTTCGAGGCCAACCCCGCCGAGGCCAGGGTGATCGTCAACAAGGGCATCGCCTCGAGCCAGGCCCGCGTCGCCGCGCGCAAGGCCCGTGAGATGGTCCGCCGGAAGTCGGCGACCGACATCGGGGGGCTCCCCGGAAAGCTGGCCGACTGTCGGTCGAAGGACCCGGCCAAATCCGAGTTGTACATCGTGGAGGGTGACTCCGCCGGGGGCTCGGCCAAGTCGGGTCGGGACTCGATGTTCCAGGCGATCCTGCCGCTGCGCGGGAAGATCATCAACGTCGAGAAGTCCCGGATCGACAAGGTCCTCAAGAACACCGAGGTCCAGGCCATCATCACAGCCCTGGGTACGGGTATCCACGAGGAGTTCGACCTCGAGAAGCTGCGCTATCACAAGATCGTGCTGATGGCCGACGCCGACGTCGACGGTCAACACATCTCCACGCTTCTGCTCACCCTGCTGTTCCGCTTCATGAGGCCACTGGTGGAGAACGGAAACGTCTATCTGGCGCAGCCGCCCCTGTACAAGCTCAAGTGGGGTAAGGGCGAGCCGGATTTCGCGTACTCGGACCGGGAGCGCGACGAGCTCCTGAAGATCGGTCTGGAGAAGAAGCGCAAGATCAACGTGGAGGACGGGATCCAGCGCTACAAGGGTCTCGGTGAGATGAACCCCAAGGAACTGTGGGAGACGACCATGGATCCGACGGTCCGTACGCTCCGCCTGGTCACCCTCGAGGACGCCGCCGCCGCCGACGAACTGTTCTCGATCCTCATGGGCGAGGACGTCGACGCGCGTCGCAACTTCATCACCCGCAACGCTCGCGACGTCCGCTTCCTCGACGTCTGATCCCCTGCGTCACAGGCTCCCGCAGTCGTTCGGGGCGAGCTCACCTGCCAGCCGGCGGGTGACGAAATCCAGGGCTGCCGGGAAGTTGGTCACGGCCGCCGCGGCGTGCGTGACGCCGGCGACGGGCGGGGTCGTCTCATAGCGGAAGTGCACGGCCGCTCCCTGTTCGCACCAGTCGCGGGCGAGCTGCTCGACCTGCCGAAGCGGGATGATGTCGTCGTGGACCCCCCCGGCCACCATCACCGGGACGTCCGGCCGGAGTCGGCCGATCCGCTGATGATCGAGGACCCGCAGCGCCTCGGGCTCGGAGCGGATCAGCTCTCCGAGGCTGCGGCCCGAGTGTGTCCATTCGTGAGTGGTACGCATGCCGTACGCGGAGCGCAGGTCGAGGGTGCACAGACCCGCGATGTCTGCGAGCGCGACCCGCCCGGCGTCGTTGACCTGGCGGTCGACCACCTCCCGGACGGCGGGAAAGCGCTGGGACATCCCGTTGATGGCGTACCCGATCGCGCCGGTGAGCGTGGACCCGTCGATATGGTCGAGCACAGCTAGCAGATCCGCCGGGGGAGCGGAGGCGTAGGCGGCCCGCAGGTCGACGTCCGGGGCGTACACGGGTGCGAGTTCCGCAGCGGCCGCGGAGGCACCTCCACCCTGGGAGTGGCCCCAGAACACCACCGGAGCGTCCCCGCTCAGAGCGCGTGCGGCCCGGGCGCCGTCCAGCATGGCATGCGCCTGTTCCACCCGGTCGGAATAGGTGTGGACGCCTGGAGTACCGAGGCCGATGTAGTCGATCACCATCACCCGGAAGCCCTGGGCGGCCAGGACCAGCGCGAACGCCTGCTCGTACGAGGGCACCGCGCCCCCGGTCTGCGGGTTCACGCCGAGCGCGGTCTCGAGATGCCGGGACGGAGCACACGCATCGCCCTGACCCTGCGTGCCGGGACCGATCACGATGGTGGGCCGTGGGCCGGGACCGTTCCACGGTGCGGTCGAGTCGTACAGTGCACCCGAGGTGGCGACCGGTCGTCCGTCGACGTCTGCGGACTGGTACACGATCCGCTGGGCGCGAGCGGGCAGCGGCGAGGGCACCTCGGGGAGCCCCGGCAGGGACACGGCCAGGGGGAGTCCGGAGGACTCGGCTCTCAAGACCTCTCCCGGGGCGCCGACGGGGAGGCCCCGGGTGTCGTAGAAGCCACCCGGTCGGTCGAACTGGACGCTGTCCCGGTTCGCGCTCACCGGTGTCGAGGGTTGCGCGCCAGCGGTCGCGAGGACGCCGCTGACGAGCGCGAAGACCGCGGCTCCTGCCACCGCCACGAGACGACGAGTGCGGAGGCCGGGTTCACTGAGGACTGGCGACATGACGGAAATGTTACGTGCGCCACATCGCGCGGGCGCGGAAATCCGTCGAGACGACGCCGGACACAGGGACGACACGGACCGTGGGCCTGACGACGAGGTGATAATCGGGTGGCCGAGGCGTGCCCTCGAGCCCGTTTCCGCAGGACCTATAGACTGGGTGGGTCGTACGGCCGCCGTCTGAGCACGCGTGTGCCCGCGACATCGTCTGCGAGAGAAGCCAGCGCGACGAGGAACCGAAGAGGAGCCCATGACGGACACGACGTTGCCGCCCGACGCCGGGGGACACGACCGCATCGAGCCGGTCGACATCCAGGCGGAGATGCAGAGAAGCTACATCGACTACTCGATGAGCGTCATCGTCGGGCGGGCGCTCCCGGACGTCCGGGACGGCCTCAAACCCGTCCACCGTCGCATCCTCTACGCGATGTGGGACAACGGCTACCGGCCCGACCGCAGCTACGTCAAATCCGCGAAGCCCGTCGCCGACACCATGGGTAACTACCACCCCCACGGTGACTCGGCGATCTACGACACCCTGGTCCGGCTCGCCCAGCCCTGGGCGATGCGCTACCCGATGGTCGACGGCCAGGGCAATTTCGGTTCGCGCGGCAACGACGGCGCGGCCGCGATGCGCTACACAGAGTGCAAGATGACCCCGCTCGCCATGGAGATGGTGCGGGACATCGACAAGAACACGGTCGACTTCCAGCCCAACTACGACGGCAAGACCACGGAGCCGGCGGTCCTGCCGTCCAGGGTCCCGAACCTGCTGATCAACGGATCCAGTGGCATCGCGGTGGGGATGGCCACCAAGATTCCGCCGCACAACCTCCGTGAGGTCGCCGAGGCCGTCTACTGGGTTCTGGAGAACCCGGACGCCGGGGACGAGGAGGCGCTCGACGCCTGCATGGGATTCATCAAGGGACCCGACTTCCCGACCCACGGGTTCATCGTCGGCGACCAGGGCATCAAGGACGCCTACACCACCGGGCGAGGGTCGATCCGGATGCGCGGCAAGACCTCCATCGAGGAGGACGGCAACCGCACCATCATCGTGATCACCGAGCTGCCCTACGAGGTCAACCCGGACAACATGATCCTGTCGATCGCCGAGCAGCTGCGCGACGGCAAGATCGCCGGCATCTCGAAGATCGACGACGAGTCGTCCGACCGTGTGGGTCTGCGGATCGTCATCACGCTCAAGCGTGACGCCGTCGCCAAGGTCGTGCTGAACAACCTGTACAAGCACTCACAGCTGCAGACCTCGTTCGGCGCCAACATGCTGTCGATCGTCGACGGTGTGCCGCGGACGCTCCCGATCCACCAGCTGGTTCGCCTGTACGTCGCGCACCAGATCGAGGTCATCGTCCGGCGCACCCAGTATCTGTTGGACGAGGCCGAGCGACGCGCCCACATCCTGCGCGGACTGGTCAAGGCACTCGACGCGCTCGACGAGGTCATCGCGCTGATCCGTCGATCACAGACCGTCGACATCGCGCGGGAGGGCCTCAAGGACCTCCTCGACATCGACGACGACCAGGCCCAGGCCATCCTCGACATGCAGCTGCGTCGTCTCGCGGCTCTGGAGAGGCAGAAGATCGTCGACCAGCTCGCCGCCATCGAGCTGGAGATCGCCGACTACAAGGACATCCTCGCCCGCCCCGAGCGTCAGCGCGCCATCGTCGGCGACGAGCTGCGCGAGATCGTCGAGAAGTACGGCGATGACCGCCGCACGGTGATCATCCCCGCCGACGGCGACGTCACCGACGAGGACCTGATCGCCCGCGAGGACGTCGTCGTCACCATCACCGAGACCGGGTACGCCAAGCGGACCCGCACGGACCTCTACCGCGCCCAGAAGCGTGGCGGCAAGGGTGTGCGCGGCGCGGAGCTCAAGCAGGACGACATCGTCCGGCACTTCTTCGTCTCCTCCACCCACGACTGGCTGCTGTTCTTCACCACCAAGGGCCGGGTCTACCGGGTCAAGGCCTACGAGCTCCCGGAGGCCAGCCGCACCGCGCGGGGACAGCACGTGGCCAATCTCCTGGCGTTCCAGCCGGAGGAGCGGATCGCCGGGGTCATCCGGATCAAGGGCTACCAGGACGCTCCGTACCTCGTGCTGGCCACCCGCAACGGCCTGGTCAAGAAGTCGCGTCTCGAGGACTACGACTCCCCGCGGTCGGGCGGCCTCATCGCCGTCAACCTCCGTGACGGTGACGAACTCGTGGGTGCGGCGCTCGCCGGCCCCGAGGACGACCTCCTCCTGGTTTCCGAGAAGGGTCAGTCGATCCGCTTCCACGCCAACGACGACACGCTCCGTCCCATGGGACGGGCCACGTCCGGTGTCATGGGGATGCGGTTCAATGACGGCGACGCGCTGTTGAGCATGTCGGTCGTCCGCTCGGAGATGGACGAGAACCAGCTCTTCCTCCTGGTGGCCACCGAGCGCGGGTACTCCAAGCGCACCGCGCTCGCCGAGTACGCGGCCCAGGGCCGGGGCGGAAAGGGCGTGCTCACGCTCATGTTCGATCCCAAGCGCGGCAAGCTCGTGGGTGCGACGATCGTGGAGTTGCAGGACGAGCTCTACGCCATCACCTCCAGTGGTGGCGTGATCCGAACGTTCGCCAAACAGGTCCGCAAGGCGGGCCGTCAGACCAAGGGCGTGCGTCTGATGAACCTGGCGGAGAACGACGCGCTGCTGGCGATCGCCCGCAACGCCGACGAGCCCGACGACGACGACCGGCGCGATGCCGCGTCCGAGAAGGAGTAGAGGGCGATGACCGAGTCGAGCGACGGACCCGGGAGCGGCCCGGCACCCAAGGGTTCCACCCCTGCGCCGGGCTTCGGCGGGTCGGCCGGATACCCGACCGGGTCGGAGGCCCCCGTCGGGGAGACCGCCCCCGACGACGCGGGCGCGACCGCG
>NZ_JAALDW010000131.1:288-7020 GCF_014145055.1 Dietzia sp. DQ11-38-2 | reverse complement strand
GGGTTGTACCCGAACGGCGGCCGCAGTCGCTCCTCGTAAGACCCCCAGTCGTCCTTGATGCCCGTGGGGAACTCGCCCTCGTGGACGGCGTTGCCCTGCGCGGTCGCCAGGACGGCGGACAGGATGCCGACCTCGACCGCGGTGGGGTTGCCGCGCACGACCCGGAAGAACGGTTCCGCCGGTGCCGTCGTCGCGTCCCCGCCCGCGCCCACCACCGGGTCCTGCTGCTCTGCGGCGGTCACAGCGGGATGTTCCCGTGCTTCTTGGCGGGCACCTCGACGACCTTGCGGTCGAGGAGGCGGAGTGCCTGGGCGACCTGCAGGCGCGTGTGCGACGGCGGGATCACGGCGTCGACGTACCCGCGCTCGGCGGCGACGTACGGGTTGACGAGGGTGTCCTCGTACTCGGCCTGGAGCTTCAGGCGCAGCGCGTCGACGTCCTCGCCGTTGGCCGCCGCCTGCTTGAGCTGGTCGCGGTAGACGAACCCCACGGCCCCCGACGCGCCCATCACCGCGATCTCGGCCGTAGGCCACGCCAGATTGATGTCCGCGCCCATGTGCTTGGAGCCCATGACGTCGTAGGCCCCACCGTAGGCCTTGCGGGTGATCACGGTGACCTTGCCGACGGTGGCCTCACCGTAGGCGTACAGCAGCTTCGCGCCGCGGCGGATGATCCCGTCGAACTCCTGTCCGGTACCCGGGAGGAAGCCGGGGACGTCGACGAGGGTGAGGATGGGGATGTTGAAGGCGTCGCAGGTGCGGACGAAGCGGGCGGCCTTCTCGGACGCCTTGATGTCCAGGCAGCCGGCGAACTGGGTGGGCTGGTTGGCCACCACACCGACGCTGCGGCCCTCGACCCGGCCGAAGCCCACGATCACGTTCATGGCGTACTGCGCCTGGGTCTCGAGGAACTCGCCGTCGTCGACGATGTGCGAGATGACCTCGTGCATGTCGTACGGGCTGTTGGAGGAGTCCGGGATGATCGTGTCCAGCTCGTGGTCGTCCAGGGTGAGGTTGTCCTCGATCGCGCCCTCGATCGGCGGGACCGGGAACCGGGGGGCCTCGGCACGATTGTTGCTGGGAAGGTAGGACAGCAGGTCCTTGACGTAGTCGAGGGCGTCCTGCTCGTCGCTCGCGGTGTAATGGGAGACGCCGGACTTGGTCATGTGGGTGGTGGCGCCCCCCAGTTCCTCCTGGGTGACCTCTTCCCCGGTGACCGTCTTGATGACGTCCGGACCTGTGACGAACATCTGCGAGGTCTTGTCGACCATCACGGTGAAGTCCGTGAGGGCGGGGGAGTAGACGTGGCCGCCGGCGGAGGGGCCCATGATCAGGGACACCTGGGGGATGACCCCGGACGCCTGGACGTTGCGGTGGAAGATCTCGCCGTAGAGACCGAGGGAGACCACACCCTCCTGGATGCGGGCACCGGCGCCGTGGTTGATACCGATCATCGGGCGTCCGGTCTTGAGCGCCAGGTCCATGACCTTGACGATCTTCTCGCCGTAGACCTCTCCGAGCGAGCCGCCGAAGACGGTGGCGTCCTGCGAGAACACGCAGACGCTGCGGCCGTCGATGGTGCCGTACCCGGTGATGACACCGTCTCCCAGCGGCCGGCGCTCGGCCAGGCCGAACGTCGTGGCGCGGTGGCGGGCGAGGGCGTCGATCTCCACGAACGAACCCGGGTCGAGGAGGTTCTCGATCCTCTCGCGGGCCGTCATCAGACCCTTGTCGTGCATCCTGTCGATCGCGGCCTGTCCCATCGGGGCACGGGCTTCGTCGAGGCGCCGACGCAGTTCGGACAGTTTCCCGGCGGTCGTGTGGATGTCGGGCGTCGCAGCGTCGGTCGGGACGTCGTCACTCACGTCCGGTTCTGAGGCAGTCGTCATGTTGTAAGACTCTAACGACTCGGCCGGATCCGTGACGACGTGACCCGGCATACTGCCCCGCACCGGCGGCGCCGTCGGGCGGGGTTCGGACCTACTCTGGTCCTCGTGCACGCAGACACCGGACCCGGATCCCCGCGCCCACTCGACGCCGAGGCCCTCCGGCGTGCGCTGGTCGGGACGCCGGACGCGCCCTACACCTCACTCGAGGTGCTCGAGGAGACCGGCTCGACCAACGCCGAGTCGATCGAGCGTGCGGTACAGGGTGCGGCGGACCGCAGTGTGCTCCTGGCCGAGTACCAGGCCGCCGGTCGGGGACGACTCGGGCGGACGTGGACGGCGCCGCCGCGGACGCAGGTGGCGCTCAGCGTCCTGCTGCGTCCCGGCGCGGTCTCGCCCGCCCTGTTCGGCTGGCTTCCGCTGGTCACGGGGTTGGCCGTTCGCGACGGTCTGGTGACCGCGGGCGGGGTGGACGCCACCCTGAAATGGCCCAACGACGTCCTCGTCGACGGGAGCAAGATCGCGGGGATCCTCTCGGAGATGACGACCGTGCCCGCGGAGGGCGACTTCGACCTCCGACTACCGGCGCTGGTGGTCGGTCTGGGGATCAACGTGACGCTCACCCGGGAACAGCTGCCCATCCCGCACGCCACCTCGCTCGCTCTCGCCGGTGGTGTCACCGACCGCGACGCCGTTGCGCGGGCGGTCCTCGAGGCCCTGGCACGCCGGCACGAACAGTGGCGCGGATGCGAGAGGGGGAGCGGGTCGACCATCTCGGACGAGCTGCTGGCCGAGTACTCGGACGCCTGCTCGACGCTCGGTGCCGAGGTGCGCGTCCTCCTTCCGGGGGACGTCGTCCGGACCGGTCAGGCCGATCGTGTCGACAGGGAAGGCCGCCTCGTCGTCGTCACCCCGGAGGGAGAGGTGGCGGTGGCCGCCGGGGACGTCACCCACGTCCGCCCCGCCGACGACCGGTGGGGCGGCTGACCCGTGGGGTTCGTCCGTTCGGTTCTCGCGCCGGGGGAGACGCTGCTCGTCCACAGTCACCCGCACTGGCGGGCGCTCGTGCGTCCCGGGTTGGTGACGGTGATCGGCGCCGGTCTCGCCGGGATCGCCGGGGGATTCATCGAGACGCAGGTGGTCCACGCCGGCGACCGCGCCGCCACCTGGGCGATGGTGGCCGGGGTCTACCTCCTCGTGGTCCTGCGTTTCGGCCTGTGGCCCGCGCTGCGGTGGGCGCGCACCGATCTGGTGGTGACCGACGAGCGGGTGCTCTACCGGCCGGCGGGGTCGACACGACGGTGTGTCGACGTGCCACTGCGCCGGATCAGTGCGGTGCGGTTCCGGCACACGCTCACCGACCGGGCGCTGGGCACGGGGTGCCTCATCCTCGAGTGCGGGTACCTGCCGCCGGTGGAGATCGACCACGTCCCCGGTGTGGCGCGAGTCCACGCCGCGGTCTACGACGAACTGCTCCGGTTGCCGCCCGTCCCCCCGCCCGGGCCATCCGTCGCCCCGCCGCGCTCCCGCTGGGGCCTGCCGGGGCGTCGGTGACCCGGCGCCCGTACGTGAGAACATGGACCCCGTGAACGACGACTCGCGCATCCGCCGCAATCCACTCGGTTCGCCCGTCGTGGCGATGATCGGGGGTGGCCAGCTCGCCCGCATGACACACCAGTCGGCGGTGGCTCTCGGCCAGACCCTCCGCGTGCTCGCCGCCGACCCGCAGGATCCGGCGGCACAGGTGACGCCCGACGTCGTCATCGGCGCCCACGACGACCCCGACGCGGTCCGCGGTGTCGCGGCCGGCGCCGATGTGATGACCTTCGACCACGAGCACGTCCCCCCGGAGATCCTGGTGGAACTCGAGTCCGCCGGGGTCGCGGTCCGGCCCCGGGCCTCGGCACTCATCCACGCCCAGGACAAGCTGGTCATGCGTCGGGCGCTCGCGGAGATCGGCGCACCCGTCCCGCCGTTCACGGCCGTGGACTCGGTCGAGGACGTGCGGCGCTTCCACGACGAACAACAGGGGCGGATCGTCCTCAAGTCCGCGCGCGGCGGTTACGACGGTCGTGGTGTGTGGATGCCGGAGTCGGTCGAGCAGGCCGAGCGGATCGCGCAGGAGCAGCTGGACGCCGGAGTGCCGATGATGGCCGAGGCGCGGGTGCCGTGGACACGGGAACTCTCCGCGCTCGTCGCGCGGTCGCCGTTCGGCCAGGGTGCGGTGTGGCCCGTGGTGGAGACGGTGCAACGGGACGGCATCTGCGCCGTCGTGGTGGCACCCGCCCCCGGGTTGCCCGACGATCTCCGGTCCGCGGTGCAGGCCACTGCTCTACGCCTGGCGGAGCACCTCGACGTGACCGGGGTGATGGCGGTCGAGCTCTTCGAGGTCATCGGCTCCGACGGTCGCCCGGGAGTGCTGGTGAACGAGTTGGCCATGCGTCCGCACAACTCCGGGCACTGGACCATGGACGGAGCCACCACCAGTCAGTTCGAGCAGCACCTGCGGGCCGTTCTCGACTATCCGCTCGGGTCCACCGTCCCGACCGCCCCCGTGACCGTGATGGCCAATGTCCTCGGTGCCGCGGAGACGCCCGAGATGAGCATGGACGAACGGGTCCACCACCTCGGGGCCAGGTTCCCCCACGCCAAGGTCCACCTCTACGGCAAGTCCGAGCGGCCCGGACGCAAGATCGGACATGTCAACGTGCTCGCCGACCCCGGTATCGACCCGGATGACCCCGAGCAGGTGGACACGGTGCGTGCGGTGGCCGAGCACGCCGCCCACTGGCTCTCCCACGGGGAATGGGCTGACGGCTGGGACCCCCACACGGGGCCGCCGGTCGGGGACTTCGACCGCTGACCCCATTTCCTTTCGACGGAGAGGCATCGCAATGACCACACCATCCGGCGGGCCGCAGGTCGGCCTGATCATGGGAAGCGACTCGGACTGGCCCACGATGGAGGCCGCAGCGGAGGCCCTGGCCGAGTTCGGCATCCCCTTCGAGGTGGGGGTGGTCTCGGCGCACCGGACCCCGCAGAAGATGCTGGACTACGCCCGCTCGGCGGCCGGGCGGGGGATCCGGGTGGTGATCGCGGGTGCCGGTGGCGCGGCGCATCTGCCCGGGATGGTCGCCTCCGCGACCGCGCTGCCGGTCATCGGTGTCCCGGTGCCCCTGAAGCACCTCGACGGGATGGACTCGCTGCTGTCCATCGTGCAGATGCCGGCCGGGGTGCCCGTGGCCACCGTGTCGATAGGCGGCGCGCGCAACGCCGGGCTCCTGGCGGTCCGGATCCTCGCCGCCTCGGACGCGGAGCTCCGGTCGCGGATGGAGCGGTTCCAGGCGGATCTGGAGGCGATGGTCGAGCGCAAGGACGCCGCGCTCCGCCAGAGACTGCTCGGCTGAGCCCCGGGGGATCCCGTCCGCCCGAGTCCCGGCGAGTCTGGTCGGCGGGGCCCCGCCGCCAGGGCAAGGGGGACGGTGCCCGACTGGTAACTTGGGTGGTCGGGCGCGGCACGTCAGGCCCCGCGGCGAGAACGGCGGAGAAGTGGCGCCGTCGGGATCGCCGGGAGGTGCCCCGGACGGTGTCCGCCGCGCGATCAACACTGACGATTCCCTCTTGGAGGACCGCACATGTCCGGTAACCCCGACTTCGACCTGTACCAGCCCGCGGAGGAGCACGAGGAGCTCCGCGCGGCGATCCGCGCGCTCTCGGAGAAGGAGATCGAGCCGCACGCCGCGGACGTCGACGAGAACGAGCGGTTCCCGCAGGAGGCGCTCGACGCCCTCAACGCCTCGGGGTTCAACGCGGTCCACGTGCCGGAGGAGTACGGCGGACAGGGCGCGGACTCCGTCGCCGCCTGCATCGTCATCGAAGAGGTCGCGCGCGTCTGCGGTTCCTCGTCGCTGATCCCCGCCGTCAACAAGCTCGGCACCATGGGCCTGATCCTCGCCGGCGACGAGGACCTCAAGCAGAAGGTTCTGCCCGGTATCGCCGAAGGCGCCATGGCCTCCTACGCGCTGTCCGAGCGCGAGGCGGGGTCCGACGCCGCGGCCATGCGCACCCGCGCCCGCCAGGACGGAGACGACTGGATCCTCAACGGGGGCAAGGCGTGGATCACCAACGGCGGCAAGTCCACCTGGTACACCGTCATGGCCGTCACGGACCCGGAGAAGGGGCCCGGCGGGATCTCCGCGTTCATGGTGCACGCGGAGGACGAGGGATTCGGCGTGTCCAAGACCGAGAAGAAGCTCGGGATCAAGGGCTCACCCACCGCGGAGCTGTACTTCGAGAACGTCCGGATCCCCGGTGACCGGATCATCGGCGAGCCGGGCACGGGATTCAAGACCGCGTTGCAGACGCTGGATCACACCCGCCCCACCATCGGTGCCCAGGCCGTGGGTCTGGCGCAGGGCGCGCTCGACGCGGCGATCGCCTACACCAAGGAGCGCAAGCAGTTCGGCAAGGCGATCTCGGACTTCCAGAACACGCAGTTCATGCTGGCCGACATGGCGATGAAGGTCCAGGCCTCGCGTCTGATGGTGTACACCGCCGCCGCCAACGCCGAGCGCGGCAGCGCACCGGGCGGACAGAAGCTGGGCTTCATGGCCGCGGCGTCCAAGACGTTCGCCTCGGACGTCGCGATGGAGGTCACCACCAACGCGGTGCAGCTCTTCGGTGGCGCCGGGTACACCCGTGACTTCCCGGTCGAGCGCATGATGCGCGATGCCAAGATCACCCAGATCTACGAGGGCACCAACCAGATCAACCGCATGGTCATGGCGCGTCAGCTGCTGGCCTGAGCTGAGCTGAGCTGGGCTGGCCTGAGCCGGGCGGGCCTGAGC
>NZ_JAALDW010000131.1:0-271 GCF_014145055.1 Dietzia sp. DQ11-38-2 | reverse complement strand
TCCCCGCCGATCCGCCGCTCGCGAGGTCGGATCCGCCACCCCCTCGCGGGGAGCGGATCCGGCGCGTGGGTGGCGGATCTTCTCGTCCGGGGGGCGACCGGTCAGAGGGTGAGAGTGGTCCGCTCCGTCGTGGCCACGTCGGCGACGTCGGGCGCATCCGCGTCCGAACCGGTGACGAGGACGGCGGAACCGCCGGAGGCGAAGACCCGGGCGAGCACGGTGAGAGCGTCGGCTCGCTCGCGGCCGGCGATGAGCGCCCGGCCGACCAGCG
>NZ_JAALDW010000130.1:0-7574 GCF_014145055.1 Dietzia sp. DQ11-38-2 | reverse complement strand
GGTGGCGGACAGGCCCACCCTCCGGGCCGGGGTGTCCAGCAGCTGGTCCAGTCGCTCGAGGCTCAGGGCGAGGTGGGCGCCGCGCTTGCTGGCGGCCACCGCGTGGATCTCGTCGATGATCACCGTGTCGACCGTGGCCAGTGTCTCCCGTGCCGCCGAGGTGAGCAGGAGGAACAGCGACTCGGGCGTGGTGACCAGCACGTGCGGCGGCCGGGAGCGTTGCCGGCGGCGCTCCTCCGGAGGGGTGTCGCCGGTGCGGATCCCCACCGTCACCTCGGCCGTCCGCACCCCCAGGGACGCGGCCTGACGGGCGATACCGGCCAGCGGCGCCCGGAGGTTGCGCTCGACGTCCACGGCCAGCGCCTTGAGCGGGGAGATGTAGAGGACGTGCGTGCCGGGCGGGCGCTCAGCCGAGCCGTCGGTATCACCCCCGCCCCCCAACATCAGCCGGTCGAGCGAGTCGAGGAACGCCGACAGCGTCTTGCCCGACCCCGTCGGGGCCACGACGAGCGTGTGGGCGCCGCTCGCGAGGGAATCCCACGCCCCCTCCTGCGCCGGGGTGGGCCGGTCGAACGCCCCACGGAACCACGAGGCCGTGGCCGGGTGGAACCGCTCCAGTGCGTCGGACATGAACTCATGATGTCCCACGACTACGACACCGTCCCGATCGCCGCCCCTCCTCCGTAGAGTGTCTGCCATGCACAGCGACAGCACGCGTGATCTCGACGACGATGACCTCGCCTGCTTCCTCGCCACGGGGATAGGGGACATCGTCCGGGGCACGCGCGCCGGAGGGCTGCTCCGCGGACGATCGCTGGCCCGTGTCGCCAACGAGGTCGCGCAGAACTGGACCGACGAGGTGCTGGCCGTGCACCGTCCGGACGACGGCACCCTCTCCGAAGGGGTGTCCGACGACCTGAGCAGGTTGGACAAGTCCCGGGTCTGGATCATCGACGTGATCGACGGCACCAAGGAGTTCTCCACCGGCCGATCCGACTGGTCGGTCCACGTCGCGCTCGTCGTCGACGGGTACCCCACCGTCGCCTCGGTGGGACTGCCCGACTCGGGCCGAGTGTTCCGTTCGGACCAGGTCGACTACGTGGACGGCCCCCCCTCGGGGACCATGGTCATCAGCCGCAACAACCCCCCGCCCGGGGCGCTCCAGGTCGCTGACGCGGTCGGTCTGCAGGTGCGTCCCATGGGTTCCGCCGGGGCCAAGATGCTCTCGGTTCTGCTGGGCGACGCGGACGCCTATCTTCACGCCGGCGGTCAGGACGAGTGGGACCAGGCCGCGCCGGTGGGCGTCGCCCTGGCCGCGGGGCTGCACGCCTCGCGCCTCGACGGGACGCCCATCCGGTTCAACAAGCCCGACACGCACTCCCCGGACGTGCTGATCTGCCGCCCCGAGCTCACCGAGAAGATCCTGGCCGCCCAGGCCGCGCAAGCGACTCGAACGTAGACTGCCGGTCATGACCGTCCCCACCCCGTACGAGGACCTTCTCCGACTCGTCCTGGAGCACGGCAGCCCCAAGTCCGACCGCACGGGGACCGGCACCCGCAGCCTGTTCGGCCACCAACTGCGCTATGACCTGGCGGCGGGGTTCCCTCTGATCACCACCAAGCGCGTCCACTTCAAGTCGGTGGCCTACGAACTGCTGTGGTTCCTGCGCGGGGACTCCAACGTCGGCTGGTTGCGCGAGAACGGCGTGAGCATCTGGGACGAGTGGGCCGACGAGCGCGGCGAGCTCGGGCCCGTCTACGGCGTTCAGTGGCGGTCCTGGCCCACCCCCGACGGGCGGCACGTCGACCAGATCGCGGCGTCGGTGGACCTCCTGCGCTCCGACCCGGATTCCCGTCGGAACATCGTCTCCGCGTGGAACGTGGGCGAGCTGTCGGACATGGCGCTACCGCCGTGCCACCTGCTGTTCCAGTTCTACGTGGCCGACGGCAGGCTGAGCTGCCAGCTCTACCAGCGCAGCGCCGATCTCTTCCTGGGCGTCCCGTTCAACATCGCCTCCTACTCGCTGCTCACCCACATGGTGGCCCAGCAGGTCGGACTGGAGGTGGGCGAGTTCATCTGGACCGGTGGCGACTGCCACATCTACGACAACCACGTCGAGCAGGCGCGGACCCAGCTGGCCCGCGAGGCCTTCCCCTACCCGGAGCTCCGCCTGCGGCGGGCCGACTCGATCTTCGACTATCGCTTCGAGGACTTCGACGTGGTCGGGTACGAGCACCACCCGGGCATCAAGGCCCCGGTCGCGGTCTGAGCGCGGCGGAGGCGACCGTGCCGGTGCGGATGGTGTGGGCGCAGGCCCGCGGCGGGGTGATCGGCGACGGCCGGGACATGCCCTGGTACGTCCCGGAGGATCTCGCGTTCTTCAAGCAGACCACCGCGGGCCTGCCGGTGGTGATGGGTCGGGCCACCTGGGAGTCGTTGCCGGAGCGGTTCCGGCCCCTGCCCGGCCGGCGCAACATCGTCTGCACCCGGGACGCCGAGTGGGCGGCCAGCGGGGCCGAGCGCGCATTGTCGGTGGCCGAGGCGCTGGCGTCGGCCGGACCCGACGCCGTCGTCATGGGCGGCGGACAGATCTACGCCGCGGCGCTCGTCGCGGCGGACGAGTGCCTGGTCACCGAGATCGACGCGGACGCCCCGGGGACCGTCCTCGCCCCGGAGCTGGACGGGACCTGGGAGCGGGTCGAGGTGGGCGACTGGATCACCGACCCGCGTAGTCGCGTCGAGGGCTACGACGACGAGGTCCGGCACCGTCACACGGTGTGGCGCCGTCGGCAGGGGTGAGCCCTCGGCGCGACGCTAGAACCACTTCCAGGTCTTGGGGATCCGCTCCCCCGCGGCGAGGATCTTGATCTTCACGCCGGCCATGAAGCCGTTGATCTCGAAGTCCAGGTGGGGGCCCCCACGGACGTCGTAGCGGCCCTCGTCGATCTTGAGCTCGGACCACGTCCGGTTGCCGGTCACCGCGACCGAGACACCCGGGGGGAGCAGGATCTTGGCGTTGGCAGCCCACAGATCGAGCTTGATGTGCGTGCGTGGGCGGTCGACCACCGCCTCACGGGCGTCGAGGAAGATCTCACCCATCCAGGACGTCAGCCGGTAGTCATCCGGGAGGGACCACCGGCCCTCCCGCTTGAGCGTGTCGAAGACCGAGGTCCTCTTCTGACTCTCGTCCACGGTGATCGCCCCTGTCGGCCGGGTGGCCGGCGGCTGCGCCGAGGTCGGGGGCGGCCCGGCGGCGCTGTGCATCGGCAGCCCGCTCAGGGCCGCCTCCAACTCGGAGGGGCAGGTGGCGGACCAGATGCGGGCGGCCCGGTCCGAGAACTCGGCGAGGGACAACTCCCCCCGGCCCACCATCGCCTCCAGTCTCTGCTGGGCGAGGGCCCGGGGATCGGTGTGCGGCTCCTGGGTCATGCCCCAAGGCTACTCAGCGGGTCAGGTCCTTCATCATCGACCGCATCTGCGCGGACAACTCGTCCGCCATGTCCTGGAGGCCACCAGAGATGACCTGCGCCAGCAGCGCCGGGTTCTGCGCCTCGATGACGCATCCCCCGGATGACTCACGGACCACGACGTTGCAGGGCAGCATCAGCGCGACCTCCTTGCTCACGTCGAACGCCTCGCCCGCGAACCCGGGATTGCAGGCGCCGAGGATCAGGACGCGCTCGATGTCCTTGTCGATCTTCTTCTTGAGGGTCGCGGTGAGGTCGATCTCGTGGAGGATCCCGAAGCCGCGGTCGGCGAGCGCCTCGCGGGTGGCCTCCACCGCCTCGTCGAACCCCATCGCCGTGTACGTACCGATTCCGACGTCCATGTCGTAGTCCTCACGTCTGTGGTCGGGTGTCTGCGGGTGCCGGGGCCAGCATCCCACGGTCTCTGGCCGCGGTCAGGCGAGCGAGAGGAAGAGTTTCTCCAATTCGGCGACCGTGATGCCGTCCTCACCGGACTCGCCGTCGGCGGCCAGGCACTCCTGGATGTTGGTGCTGATGATCTTGAATCCGGCACGGTCCAGCGCCTTGGAGACCGCGGCCAACTGCGTGACGACATCCTTGCAGGGACGCTCCTGCTCGACCATGTCGATCACCGCGTTCAGTTGCCCCCGCGCCCGGCGCAGGCGGTTGAGCACCTGGGTCCTCGCCTCGTCGTCAGCCATACCAGGCCCTCCTGCTCTCTCGCGGATGCGTGTCGATCCACGGCCCATTGTACCCATGGGGGTATTTCTGTCCAGTCCGGGATACGGCGAGGGCCCCGGCCCACCTCTGCCGAGGGGAACCGGGGCCCGGGCCGAGGCGATCAGTCGTCGTGGACGATGATCCCGCGGACCATGCCCTGTCCACCCGACTCCATGATCTCGTACCCCTCGTTGACCTGGTCGAGCGTGAAGCGGTGGGTGATCAGCTCGTCGAGCTTCAGTTGCTTCTCGTCCCACAGCCGCAGAATGTTGGGGATGTCGTGGAAGGCGTTGGCCGAGCCGAACAACGATCCCTTGATGACCTTCTCGTACTGCGAGACGAACAACCCCGTGAGGTTGATGGACTGGTTGTCGAGTCCGCCCATCGAGGTCAGGACCACGACCCCACGCTTGCCCACCATGTCGGTGGCGTCGGCGGTCACCTTCGCATCGGCCACACCAATCGTGATGATGGCCTTCTCCGCCATGGCGCCCCAGGTCAGGCCCGGCAACTCGGCCTTGGCCTGCTCCACGTCTGTGTAGACGTGGGTCGCACCGAACTCCTGGGCCTTGGCCAGCTTCGACTCGTCGGTGTCGATGGCGAGGATGAATCGCGCCCCGGCGTGCTTCGCGCCCTGGATCGCGTTGATACCGATGCCACCGATGCCGAAGACCACCACGGTGTCCCCGGCCCGGACATCGGCCGAGTAGACGGCGGATCCCCAGCCGGTGGTGACGCCGCAGCCCACGAGCGCCGCGACCTCGAAGGGGATCCAGTCCTGGACCTTGACCACCGAGTTCATATTGGCGACGGTGTACTGCGAGAACGTGCCGAGGGTGCACATCGCACCCGCGGTCTCACCATTGGCGAGGGCGAACGGGTAGCGGCCGTCGGCCATCTCGCCGATGGTGCCGTTGAGTCCGCCGTCGCACAGGTTGGTCATGCCGCGGGCGCAGGCCGAGCACTTGCCGCAGGCCGGGATGAACGAACCCACCACGTGGTCGCCGGGCTGGACGTGGGTCACGCCCTCCCCGACCGCCTCGACGACGCCCGCACCCTCGTGCCCGCCGACGATCGGAAGACGCCCGGGCAGGTCACCACTGGTGATGTGGAGGTCGGAATGGCACAGGCCGGCGACCTTCCACTTGACGAGCACCTCGCCGAAATTGGGACCGTCGAGCTCGGCCTCGACGATCTCGAACGGCTTGCCCAGCTCGCGGGCGATGGCGGCCTTGGTCTTCATTCGACTCCCTCCGGGCGCGACGGGGGGATCCCGCCACTGGAACGTGTTCTCATCACGATATCCGCATTACTGGCGCGGAGCTCGCTGATTCGAGAACGTGTTCTTGTTTTGCGCCCGGACGGACGTGGCCGGACTCAGGCCCGGGCGTCGCCCTGCTGTGCCTGCGCCTCTTCGACGGCCTTGCGGACCTCGTCCATGTCGAGACCCTTGATCTGCTCGACCAGGTCGTCGAGCGCCTGCTCAGGGATCGCGCCGGAATGACGGAACACGGCGATGCCCTCACGGAACGCCATGAGGGTGGGGATCGACTGGATCTGGAGCATGGCGCCCAGCTGCTGCTCCGCGTCGGTGTCGACCTTCGCGAAGACGAGCTCGGGGTTCTTGCCGGAGACCTTCTCGAACACCGGCCCGAAAGCCTTGCACGGGCCGCACCACTCGGCCCAGAAGTCCACCAGGACGATGTCGTTGTCGGTGACGGTCTTCTCGAAGTCGGCGGTCGTGATGTCGACGGTGGTCATACGATTGCCCTCCTAGCGGGACGGGGCGACTCTCGTCCCGTCGTCTCTCGTCGCCAGCCTACGGACAGCCCGCGCCGACGACGACCTTCTCGCACGAACCATACCCATGCGGGTATTCACGGCCGTGCAGTGTGGAACAACGCCGCCCGATCGGGGTTATTCCCCGGACGCCCCCTGCCGGGGCGGGGAGCCGAGGATCTCCGCGAGGAACCACTCGAGTTGGTCGAGGAACACGGCGTTGTCGTCACCGGCCACCATGTGGCCCGCGTCCGCGACCTCGTGCGTGTAGGCGTGCGGGAGATGTCGCAGCAGGTGGGCCACCGACTCGTCACTGACGATGTCGGAACGCGACCCCCGGATGAGCATGGTCGGTTCGGACACGTGGGGCACGATCCCCTCGAAGTAGTCGTTTCCGATCTCGGCGTTGTCTCCGGTGGCGCCCGCGACGAAACGTGGGTCCCAGTGCCAGTACCAGCGGCCGTCGTCCTTCTGTCGGAGGTTCTTGCGCAGGCCGTCGAGGTTCGATGGACGACGACGATTCGGTTGATAGGAGGCGATCGCGTCCGCGGCCTCCTCGAGGTCCGCGAACCCGTCGAGACCGGAACGCATGAACTCCCCGATCCGCTCCACACCCTCCGCCTCGATCCTCGGGGTGACGTCCACCAGCACCAGCGCCCGGGCGACGGGCTTGCCCGTCCCCAGCGCCAACAGCCCGGTCAACCCGCCCAGCGAGGCCCCGACGAGCACCGGCAGCCGGTCGGTGAAGCGTGCGGCCACGATCAGTTCCAGGTCGTCGACCATGCGGTGGATGTCGTAGTCCCCGTCGTCCGCCCAGTCGCTGTCCCCGTGACCGCGCGCGTCCATCGTCGTCACCCGGTACCCCTCGGTCGCCAGACGCCGGGCGGCGCGGTTCCACGAGTTCCGGGTCTGCGCTCCGCCGTGCAGCATGAGGATCTCGTCGACCGGATCGGCTCCACCGGACGGCTCCCACACGTCGCCGACGAGCATCCCGGCCGCTCCGGCGACCGTGAACGACCGGGGCTCGACGGTCTCGATCTCCAACTCGCTACTCGTCATGTTGACCCTTCCGCCCGCACCCCCACCGCTGCGGTGGAACGTGTTCTCGTATCGGTTCTACCACGAGTCCCGGTGGACCACTCGCGCGGCGAGGTCCTCGGCCACCGCGAGAACCGACAGGTAGGGGCCGCACCGCGGCAGTGTCGGGAACACCGAGGCGTCGGCCACCCGCAGCCCCTCGCACCCCAGGACCCGGCCGGAGTCGTCCACGACCTCGCCGATCCGCGCCGACCCCGCGAGGTGCTGGGAGGTGGACCGGATCGGATCCGGCCGCGGCGCGCCATCCGGGATCCCCAGTCCGTCCGCGACCGCCCCGGCGGCGTGCTCCAGAGCGGCGGCGTCGAGGGGGTCGTCGGCCAGCACCACGTGAGGACCGCTGTCCGCGGTGCTCCCACCTCGGATCCGTCCCCGACCCACGGGGTTCATCAGCGCCACCCCGATCCGGTGCGGCTGGGATTCCAGTCCCGGGATCACCCGGTGCATCGGAACCGAGTAGGGCCGCACCTCGATCTCCACGGGGCCCTTCGGCCCGGGCAGAGTCAACCGCA
>NZ_JAALDW010000129.1:7547-19878 GCF_014145055.1 Dietzia sp. DQ11-38-2 | reverse complement strand
TTCCTCAACGCCCGCGGCGGGCGCATCACCCGGCAGACCCTGTGGAACGTGGTCTCGGCGTCCGCGGAGAGGGCGGGAGCCGGGCCTGAGGTCTCCCCGCACTCGTTCCGGCACTCCTTCGCGACCCACCTGCTGGACGGCGGGGCGGACATCAGGGTGGTCCAGGAGCTGTTGGGGCACGCCTCGGTCACCACGACCCAGGTCTACACCCTCGTCACCGTCGAGACGCTCCGTGAGGTCTGGGCCGAGTGCCACCCCCGGGCACGGTAACGTGACCGGGGACCGGCCTGGGCGCAGGTGACGACGCAGCGAGAGGAGACGCGGGTGGCGCAGGACTCTGGGACGATGGATCCCGCACTGTTCTCCCGCGCGGAACTCCTGGGCGCCGACGACCCGGCGGCCGGCGAGGGTTTCTCGGCGATCCCGGAGCCCCAGCCGCTCACCTCCCACGGTCCCGCGGTGGTGCTCTCGATGTGCAACCAGAAGGGCGGGGTGGGCAAGACCACCAGCACGATCAACCTCGCCGCCTCGCTCGCGGAATACGGCCGCAGGGTCCTCGTGGTGGACCTCGACCCCCAGGGCGCGCTGTCGGCGGGTCTGGGCATCCCGCACCACCAGCTGGAGCTGACGGTCTACAACCTGTTGGTGGACACCACCGTGTCGACCGAGGAGGTGCTGGTCCGGACCCGCGTGGAGGGGGTGGACCTGATCCCCGCCAACATCGACCTGTCCGCCGCGGAGATCCAACTGGTCAACGAGGTGGGTCGGGAGCAGGCGCTGGGCCGCGCGCTGTACCCGGTGCTCGACAGGTACGACTATGTGCTGATCGACTGCCAGCCGTCGTTGGGCCTGCTCACCGTCAACGCGCTGGCCTGCTCGGACGGGGTGCTGATCCCCATGGAGTGTGAGTACTTCTCGCTGCGCGGGCTCGCACTGTTGACGGACACCATCGAGAAGGTCCGCGACCGGATCAACCCGCGTCTGCACCTGTCCGGCATCCTCATCACCATGTTCGACCGGAGGACGGTCCACGCCCGCGATGTCCTCGGCCGGGTGGTCGAGGTGTTCGGTGACAAGGTCTTCGACACGCTCGTCACCCGGACGGTCCGGTTCCCGGAGACCACCGTCGCCGGCGAACCCATCACCACGTGGGCGCCCAGATCCGCGGGAGCGCAGGCCTACCGGGCGCTGGCTCGCGAGGTCATCCAGCGCGGTAGATGAGCGCTCCGGTGACCGGTCCGGTGAGCGGCGTCGGGGACACGCCCGGGGACCCGCCTGGGGGCGGTGTCGCCGAGGCCGAGGAAACGCGCGCGTTCACCGTCCACCTCACCAACTTCACCGGCCCGTTCGACCTTCTCCTGGGGCTCATCGACTCGCGCCGCCTCGACGTGACCGAGGTCGCCCTCCACATGGTGACCGACGAGTTCATCGCGCACGCCCGCGAGCTGGGCCGCGAGGCGGGCCTCGAGGAGGTCACCGAGTTCCTCGTGGTGGCGGCCACCCTGCTCGACCTCAAGACGGCGCGGCTCGTGCCGTCCGGCGAGGTCCAGGACCCGGAGGATCTGGCGCTGCTCCAGGCCCGGGACCTGCTCTTCGCGCGGCTCCTGCAGTTCCGGGCGTTCCGCCAGGTGGCCGAGCTGTTCGCGGAGCTGGACAGGACCGCCCGTCACTCCCATCCGCGGACGGCCGGCCCCGACGACGAGTTCCTGGACGTGTTGCCCGAGGTGGAGCTGGGGGTGGATGTGGAGCAGTTCGCCACCATCGCCGCCGTGGCGTTCCGCCCCCGTCCCGTGGAGGAGGTGGGGGTCGCCCACGTCCACACCCCGACCGTCTCCGTCCCCGAGCAGGCCGCGCGTGTCCTGGAGCTGCTGAGATTCCGGGGACGGGGCCAGTGGGTGGACTTCCGGGACCTGGTCTCCGGGTGCGGCGACTCCCTCGTCGTCGTCGCCAGGTTCCTCGCGCTGTTGGAGTTGTACAGGGCCCGCGCGGTCGCGCTCGCCCAGGACGAGGCGCTCGGTGACCTGTCTGTGAGTTGGACGGGTGAGGAGGCCGCCGAGGTGACACGCGGGAGGGACGAATGGATGTGACGGACGACGAGAACGGGCTCGACGACGACGCGTCACCGCCGCTACGCGCCCGACTCGAGGCGCTTCTGCTGGTCGTGGACCAGCCGACCGCCGAGGGGGCGCTCGCTGCCGCGGCGGACTCGACGCCTGCACAGGTGGCGGCGGAGCTGCGCGGTTGGCGGGATGACCTCACCGCCCGCGGCAGTGGGATCGACCTGAGGCGCACCGAGGAGGGATGGCGTCTCTACACCCGTCGTGAGTTCGCCCCGTATGTGGAGCGGCTGCTCACCGACGGCACCCGGTCCACCCTCACGCGGGCGGCACTCGAGACGTTGGCGGTGATCGCCTACCGGCAGCCCGTCACCCGGTCACGCGTGGCGGCGGTCCGTGGGGTCAACGTGGACGGGGTCATGCGGACCCTCGTGGCCCGCGGCCTGACCGTGGAATGCGGCACCGACCCGGACACGGGGGGCCTCCTGTATAGGACCACGGAGCTCTTTCTGGAAAGATTGGGGTTGACGTCGCTCGACGAGCTCCCGGACATCGCCCCGTTGCTGCCGGACGTGGACCTGGTCGACGAGATGAGCGACGACCCCGCGGAGGACCCGCGGATACCTCTGGGGCGGCGCAGAACCGCTGCGCCCGACCCAGCCCATGACCACCAGAACGAAGAGATGTGACTTACTCATGACTGAGTCCGCTGGCCGAGACGGCTCACCGGTACGACTCCAGAAGATCCTGGCCCAGGCCGGGATCGCCTCCCGCAGGGCCTCAGAGGACCTCATCGCCCGTGGGCGCGTGGAGGTCAACGGGAAGATCGTGCGCGAGATGGGCGTGAAGGTCGATCCCGCCACGGCCGTGATCAGGGTCGACGGCACCCGGATCGTCCTCGACGACGACCTCGTCTACCTGGCCCTCAACAAGCCCCGCGGGTACCACACCACGATGTCCGACGACATGGGCCGGCCCTGCGTGGGCGACCTGGTCGCCGACCGCGTGGATGCCGGGCAGCGGCTCTTCCACGTGGGTCGCCTGGACGCCGACACCGAGGGGTTGCTGTTGGTGACGAACGACGGCGAACTCGCGCACCGGCTGATGCACCCGTCGTACGAGGTGTCCAAGACGTACATGGCCACCGTGACGGGGGTCGTCGGCAAGGGTGTCGGCAGGACTCTGCGCGAGGGGGTCGAACTCGAGGACGGTCCCGCCAAGGTCGACCAGTTCTCGGTGCTCGACGTCCACGAGGGGCGGTCGCTGGTCAAGGTCGTGCTGCACGAGGGTCGCAAGCACATCGTCCGGCGTCTGCTGAGCGAGGTCGGCCACCCGGTCGAGTCGCTGGTGCGGACCCGTTTCGGCGCCGTCGCGCTGGGGGACCAGCGCGCGGGGAGCTTCCGCAAGCTGGGCCGCAGAGAGGTCTCGGATCTCTACTCGGCGGTGGGCCTGTGAGCGCGCCGGCAGGTCCGACCGTGCCGGACGGCGCCCGCCGGCGCCGGATCGCGATCGACGGACCCGCGGGCACCGGAAAGTCCACCCTCGCCCGCCTGCTCGCCGAACGGCTCGGCGGGGCCTACCTCGACACCGGTGCGATGTACCGGGTGGCCACGCTCCAGGTGCTGCGTGCCGGGATCGACCCGGAGGATGCCGCGGCGGTGATCGCCGCGTCCGCCGATCTGCCGATGGAGATCGGCACGGACGCGGGATCCGAACGCATCCTGCTCGCCGGGGAGGACGTGAGTGACGAGATCCGCACCGCCCGGGTCACCGCGGGGGTCTCGGCGGTCTCCGCCGTCCCCGAGGTCCGGGCCAATCTGGTCGGCCTGCAGCGGCGCCTGGCGTCCGGGGGCGGCACCGTCGTCCTCGAGGGCCGCGACATCGGCACGGTGGTGCTCCCCGACGCCGAGGTCAAGGTGTATCTCACCGCGAGCCCGGAGATCCGGGCCCGACGCAGGACGGAACAGGACCGCGCCGCGGGACGTGACGCCGACTACGACGAGGTGCTGGCGGCGGTGATCGAGCGTGACCGCAAGGACTCCACCCGCGCCGCGAGCCCGCTCCGTCCCGCGGACGATGCGATCGTCCTCGACACCTCAGACCTGACCCTCGACGAGGTGCTCGACCGGTTGGTCGCACTCGCGGAGGGCACCGACGCGTCGCACGGCGACGCCGCAGAAGGGAACACACGATGACCAGCAACGAGGAGTTCGACCTGCCCACCGGTCCGGCCGAGGAGACCGTCGAGGAAGGGTGGAACGACGACACGGACTGGGACGCCGTCGCCGAGGAGTGGGCCGACGAGATCGGCGCCGAGCTCGACGGAGTGGAGATCCTGCCCACCGTCGCCATCGTGGGGCGCCCCAACGTGGGCAAGTCCACGCTGGTCAACCGGATCATCGGCCGCCGCGAGGCCGTCGTGGAAGACGTCCCCGGGGTGACCCGCGACCGCGTCTCCTATGAGGCCCTGTGGAACGGCCGCACCTTCATGGTCCAGGACACCGGTGGGTGGGAGCAGGACGCCAAGGGCATGCACCGCTCCATCGCGCAGCAGGCCGAGATCGCGATGGGCACCGCCGACCTCATCGTCCTGGTGTGCGACGGGACCGTGGGCATCACCTCCGCGGACGAGACGGTGGCCAAGAGCCTGCGCCGCTCGAACACCCCGGTGATCCTGGCGGTCAACAAGGTGGACAGCGAGAAGGCGGAGCTCCAGGCGGCCGAATTCTGGGGGCTGGGCCTCGACCAGCCCTATGCCATCTCCGCCGCGCACGGCCGGGGCACCGCCGACCTGCTCGACGAGATCCTGCGCCAACTCCCGTCCAAGGCCCGGATGCGGGAGACCACCGACGTGCCGCGGCGTGTGGCGCTGGTCGGCAAGCCCAACGTCGGCAAGTCGAGCCTGCTCAACAAGCTCACCGGCGAGGAGAGGTCGGTGGTCGACAACGTCGCCGGCACCACCGTCGATCCCGTGGACTCGCTCGTCGAGCTGGGCGGCAAGATGTGGCGCTTCGTCGACACCGCCGGCCTACGACGCAAGGTCAACCAGGCCTACGGGCACGAGTACTACGCCTCGCTGCGGACGCGGGGGGCCATCGAGGCCGCCGAGGTCGTGGTGCTGCTGCTGGACGCCTCCGAACCGATCACCGAGCAGGACCTGCGGGTGATCTCCATGGTCGCCGACGCCGGCCGGGCGCTCGTGATCGCCTTCAACAAATGGGACCTGGTGGACGAGGACCGCCGGTACGACCTGGACAAGGAGATCGACCGGGAGCTGTCCAAGATCCTCACCTGGGCCTACCGGGTGAACATCTCGGCCACCACGGGCCGAGCCCTGGCCAAGTTGGTGCCGGCGATGGAGGGCGCACTCGACTCCTGGGACAAGCGGATCCCCACGGGTCCGCTCAACACGTGGATGAGCGAGGTCGTGGCCGCGACCCCGCCGCCGATGCGCGGCGGGAAGCTGCCGCGCATCCGGTTCTGCACGCAGGCCACCACCCGGCCGCCCACGTTCGTGTTCTTCTCCACCGGGTTCCTCGAGGCCGGCTACCGGCGGTTCCTCGAGCGTCGCCTACGCGAGACCTTCGGTTTCGACGGCTCTCCGGTCCGCGTGAACGTGCGCGTCAAGGAGCGCCGACAGCGCAAGTGACCAGGCGATTGGAGTGCTCCGACAGGCGTGCGCTAGTCTGATCCAGTCGCCGCGAGAGCGGTGGCGGGCGGGCTGTGGCGCAGCTTGGTAGCGCACTTGACTGGGGGTCAAGGGGTCGCAGGTTCGAATCCTGTCAGCCCGACGCTCGTACGACGATTCCAGGGGCGGTTTCCCACTCGGGAGACCGCCCCTGGGTCGTGTGCGCCCACGGTCGTTCCGCTCCGATATCGCTCCTAGGCGCCGTGCTCCGACGGGTGCGCGACACGGCTGCGGCCCACGGCGAGCCAGACCCCGGTGACGACGAGCCAGAACGGCATGAGGATCCCGGGCAGTCCGGGGACGCCGGACACCACGACGGCGCCGAGCGTGCCCACACCGAGGATCGCCGCGACCGTCCCGAGGATGCGGGAGACGTCCCGCTCCACCCACGCCATCCAGGCCAGCGCGAGCGCGGAGGCGATGAGCCCGGTCCACGGGATGTACGCCCCGAAGTCGGTCAGCATGTAGTAGACGAACAGTCCCTCCTCGCCGTACGCGCCCGCCTCCGGGCCGAGGTAGTTGGCCAGCGCACCTCGCCACCCGTACCCCAGGATGAGCGCTCCCGCGGACGCGATCAGGCCGATGCTCACGACCCGGGCGGCCGTGGAGCGGGTGAAGAGGGTCTCGACGTGTCGGCGCCAGGCTGCGGCGAAGACCATCAGGGCGAAGACGGCGAGCAGGCCCGCGAGGAATCCGACGCGGCCGATCGCGGGATCGAGGCCCACCACGTCGGCCGGGACGACGGCGTGGCTCTCGCCGCGGTTGATCGCCTCCACTTCGGCGTCGGGCCGGAGGTCTGTCGCGACGGTCCCTACCAGCCCCGCGGCACCGGCGAGCACCGCCCAGAGGGGCCATGCGGTGAACCGGCGGGGGTCGGCTGGAGCCGCGGGGTCGTCGACATGGGGCGTGGAACTCATGGGGTGACCTTTCGTGGGTCCGCGGGCGCGACGGCCGCGGCGGCCAGAGTCCCATCATTCCCACCCGGCCGGCCCCACGGAAGACCTACGGTGCCTCACCACCGGGCGTGGATGGGGGGCGTCGGACCGTTGGATCCCACGCTGTCGGATCTCCGAAGTCCCCCGAGTGGCGCCTGATCCGTGGGTTACGCTGGGCAATCAATCGAATGGAGACAGAATGACCGGGCTCGTGATCGGTACAGACATCGATGTTCCGGGGGCGTCCGTGACCCTCGACGCCCGTCGCTTCAACCGCCACACGTTCTGGTGCGGGCAGAGCGGTAGCGGGAAGACCTACGCGCTGGGCGTGGTCCTGGAGCAGTTGCTGCTGCACACCGAGCTCCCGATGGTCATCCTCGACCCGAACGCCGACTTCGTCAGGCTGCCCGAGGCCCGCGAGGATGCCGACGCGGCGGAGGCGGCCCGGCTCGCGGAGCTCGACATCCGGGTGCTGCGCTCATCGGGCGACTCGCCTGCGGGTTCGGGGGAGGGCACGGGTAACAGTCCCGCGGATCGGCTGCACGCCCGCTATGTCGACCTGACCCCGGCGTCCAAGGCCGCGCTGCTCCACCTCGATCCGATCGCGGATGCGGAGGAGTACAACGTATTGTTGCGGGCGGAGGTCCGTGCCGAGAGCTTCGACTCGGCGGGCGCGCTCACGGCGTTCCGGCAGTCGTCCGACCCGGGGGAGGTGCGGCTGTCCTACCGGATGGAGAACCTCCAGGTGCTCGAGTGGGACCTGTGGTCCAGGGGCGCCGGTTCGGTTGTCGACGTGATCGACCAACGACCGCGCGCCACGGTGATGGACCTCGGGGGCTTCACTCACCCGGCGGAATCCAAGGTCGCGGCACTGGCGGTCCTGGAACACCTGTGGACGCGGCGCGAGGACCGGAAGCCGATCCTCATCGTGATCGACGAGGCGCACAACATCTGTCCACCCGACCCTCAGACCGACGTCGAGCGTGCCCTCACCCGGCAACTGGTCCAGATCGCCGCCGAGGGGCGCAAGTTCGGCTTGTGGTTGTTGCTCTCCACGCAGCGCCCCAACAAGATCCACCCCAACGTGCTCTCCCAGTGCGACAACCTCGGCCTCATGAGGGTCAATTCGCCCAGGGACCTGAAGGAGCTCGCGGAGGTGTTCGGGTTCGCCGGCGAGGAACAGATCCGGCGCTCGGCGTCGTTCGCCCAGGGGCAGGCGCTCTTCGCCGGGGGTTTCCTCACCGAGCCGACGTTCGTGCAGATGGGCCGCCGGATCACCGAGGAGTCGGGCGGGGACGTGGGGGTGCCGCTTCGCGGCGACGAGTGAGATGAGGGTCGGCCCCTGGCTCCTGGCTCCTGGCCCCGGCCCCTGCCCACGGCTCCGGCCCCGGGGGAGAGGGCGGTCGTCACAGCAGCGCGGACAGTCGCTTCTTGCGCGTATTCTGTGTGACGATCCACTGGACGTCGGGGTCGTCGGTCGGTAGCTCGCGAAAGACCCTCAGCCCGGGCTCGGGATCCGCGGCCACGGCGACGCTCCAGCAGTACCCCAGCGCCTGGCGGAGGTTGCGGGCCGCGGGGTCTTTGCGCTGCGTCGGCGGCAGCGCCATGAGGCGGTCCGTGCAGCGTCGGCACACCTCGATGGCGACGGCCGCCGCCGGGGCGGTGCGCAGGAGGCGGGGTTCGCAGATGGCCACCACGGCGACGCGCTGGACATAGGACTCGGGATCCTCGGCCCACCGCCGGACCAGCTCGATCAGCACCTCGAGCGTGTCGTCACCGAGGAGTTGCAGACCGATGGCCACCCCCTCGCGAACCCGCCACCGGTCATCTGTCGCCAGTGCCCGGGCACGGTCCTCGCATTCCGCGGAGTCGGCTCTCGCCGCGAGGGCCGCGGCGGCACACATCGCGGGATACTCGCCGCCGTCGGCCAGCATCGCCTCGATGGCGCGCTCGCCCGCCATTCCGGCGGCGACGGTGAGTAACGAGAGGTTGGCGCGAGGTCCCGGGAGCCCGGACCGGGCCGACAGATACTCCGGCCACAGCTCGGGTTCCAGCGCGCGGAGATCGCTGCGTGATGACTGATCAGTCCCCATCGGTTGACGGTACGTCCGCCGCCGCGCCCCTCGCGGGGGTATGGCGCCCCGCGGCCACCCGTAGGGGGTGTCGCACCACCTGACGGTCCTCGTGTTGGCCAGGTGCGCCGGAATCAGGCCCTCGTGTAAGCCTGGTGCGCCGGAATCAGGCGTGGTCGTCGAGGAGGCGTCGAGCTGTGTCGATGCACTGCAGCGCCGCCACGGTGTCGACGCGGGCGAGCGCGAACGCCGCGACGATCATCGCGGTGCAGGCGTCGGCGAGCCGGGCGCTGGCTTCCGCCTCGTGCGTGGGGCGGTGAGCGAGGACACCGCGGCCGATTGCGGCACGGAGTTCCTCGCGATACGCGGCCACGACCTCGCGCACGGCCGCGTCCCGCGCGATCGGCGAGGTCGCCGAGTTGATGAGAAGGCACCCGTGGGCGAACGCCGGGGAATCGGAGTCGAGGAACGTGCTCCGCAGTCTGCCGAGGTAGACGACGATCGCGTCGGGCGCGACAGGGGTCGCGGCGAACGGCCGGAGCATCGGGCGGACCACCTCGTCGAGATAACTCTCGACCGCCGCGTCGAAGAGGCCGCGCTTGCTGCCGAAGGCGTTGTAGATGCTGGAGCGGTTCAGCCCGGTGGCGCGCTCGAGAGCAGGGATCGCCGCATCCTCGTACCCCGATTCCCAGAACACCTCGCGCGCGGAGCGAACGGCGGCGGCGGTGTCGAAACCCTGCGTGCGAGCCATGGTCGGCCTCCTTTTGTGAAATGCTCAGTCCAGTATATAGTGAAACGATCAGTTCAGAATATGCCGCTACACGGCACCACCCCATCGATCCGACGAGGTCACATCATGCTCATCTTCTCCCTTGTTCTCGCCGCCCTCGCGGCGCTGGTGCACGTCGTCATCTTTGCGCTGGAATCGCTGATGTGGACGAGCGCGCGCGCCCGGCGGGTCTTCGGAACGAGCCTCAAGGAGGCGAGGGCTACCCAGCAGATGGCCTTCAACCAGGGGTTCTACAACCTTTTCCTCGCCATCGTCACGGTGGCCGGAATCGGGTTCGTCCTGGCCGGCGTCGTGCCCGTGGGGGCCGCGTTGCTGATCGCCGGCGCCGGTTCCATGGCCGCGGCGGCGCTCGTCCTGTTCTTTTCCGCTCCCGACAAGCGGGGGGCCGCCCTCAAGCAGGGGCTGCTCCCGCTGGTCTCGGTCCTCGCCCTGGCCCTCTCGCTCGCGGTGTAGCGGCCCGCGCCGCCGCGGTCCCGCAACACGCACGCGTTCTCACCAGAAAGCCGAACCATGACCAACGTCAGCCACGCCGACACCGACACCGCAACCAGCACCCAGATCCAGCTCGCCGCGCGCCCCACGGGGTGGCCGACGCACGAGGACTTCCGCACCGCCACCGTCACCTACGGACCGGTCGGGCCGGGGGAGGTCCGGGTCTCGAACCTCTACGTCTCCGTCGACCCCTACATGCGGGGCCGGATGAACGATGCGCGTAGCTACACCGCCCCGTACGCCGTGGGTGCGACCATCACCGGCGGCGCGGTCGGCCGCGTCACCGCCTCCGCCGACGCTGCCGTCCCCGTGGGTAGCGTGGTGCTCCACCAGCACGGGTGGTCGGACGTCGTCCAGGCCGACGCCTCGACCTTCACCGTCGTGCCCGAGCTGGAGGGAGCCCCACTTTCGCTGTACCTCGGCATCCTCGGCATGACGGGACTGACCGGTTACGTGGGACTCACCGCGATCGCCCGCCTGGAGCCGGGGGACACGGTCTTCATCTCCGGCGCCGCCGGCGCGGTCGGCACCGCGGCGGGGCAGATCGCGCGACTCCTGGGTGCCGGTCGCGTCATCGGATCCGCGGGATCGCCCGAGAAGGTGCGGCTGCTCACCGAGAAGTACGGCTTCGACGCCGCGCTGAACTACAAGGAGGCGCCGGTGCGTGAGCAGCTCGGCGAACTGGTTCCGGAGGGCGTCGACGTCTACTTCGACAACGTCGGTGGTGACCACCTCCAGGCGGCGCTCGACGTGATGAACGACGGCGGGCGAATCGCGATGTGCGGGGCGATAGCGAGCTACAACGTCGAGGGCAGGACACCCGGCCCGGACAACATGGCCACCATCATCACCAGGGGACTGACCCTCACGGGCTTCACCCTCGGCCGCCACCTCGACCTGCGCGCCGAGTTCACCGACCGGATGACGGCCTGGTTCGCCGACGGAGAGATCGCCTACGACGAGACGGTGGTCGACGGCATCGAGAACACGGTCCACGCGTTCCTCGACATGATGCGCGGGGCCAACACCGGGAAGATGGTCGTGCGGGTCACGCCCGAGTAGCACTGGAGGCGGGCGCTCGGCGGAGCGGGCATCATGGAACCATGATGTCCAACGGCGGAGACCGCCGGAGCCGGGGAGAGGTGCTCGAGTATGACCAGTCGCGATCAGGACGGTGACGGCGAGGACGCCCGTGCCCGCCTGGTCCGCCGCGTCGATGAGCTGTGCACGGGCAAAGCCTCCACGAGCCGGGGCGAGCTCTCCGATCGGGCCGCCCTCCTGATCGCCTGTGGACTCGTCGACCCCCGGATCGCGGGGATCGTGCTGGCGCGTCTGCACCGCAACCTGCCCTTTCCCACGATCGGCGGTTTCCACCAGCTGCGGGTGATCGAGGAGCAGCGTCACGACCTCAGACGTCAGCTGGGAACTCCGTTGCCGTCGGTCCTGAGGATGGCGTTGCGCACGCGGCTGGCCGAACTCGATCGGAAGTACGTCGGCCTGCGCACCGGGTTCACCCGCGGCGCCGGAGTCTTCGCCTATCGGATCAAGGACATCCGCGCGGACCGTAAGCGCGGCGTTCATCTGGACCCGGAGGACCGGGGCCGGCTCTTCGACGCCCTCGCCTCCACCCCGACGATGGCGCCGGTGCCGATGGTGCCCCGGACCATGGTCGAGCTGGGGACCGCCGCAGCGGCCTACGGTCAGCGCGAGATGGGCCGGGTCGTCCTGCCCCACCGCGTCCAGGCGGTGGTGGATTCGCTGCCGTCGCTCCCGCGGATCCGCGCCGACAGCCGGCGCCTGCCCGAGATGTACACGGCACTGCTCCTCGAGGTCGGCGGGCTGTACGACCGGCTGATCCGCGCCTACGTGCGCGGGGGCCGGTCCGTCGAGGAGATCCGCCTGCAGTTCGATGCGGAGACCGAGCTGGTGGGGCTCGCCGGAGATCTCTGCCGCCTCCGCGAGACGGCGTCGACACCGGGATTCACCACCGCTCGGGACGGGTTCACCCTCCTGACCGGGATGGGCGCCGCGATCGACGAGGTCTGGGCGGAGGTCGTGGAGCGCGCGGTCGCCTTCCGCGAACTGGTGGAGTCCGTGGAGAACCGTGCCGAGGCCGCGGTCTCCGAGGCCGCGCGGCTCAACCACATCGCCCGTGAGAACGGGGTGAGGCCTCCGTCCACCGTGCACGCTCCCAGTCCCGCGGACCTCACGGCCGAGCAGCTTGCCGCCCGTGCCGGTGACCGGATGCTCTCCACCGAGGCGATGCGGAGGCTGCGCGGACAGATCGACCCGAATCG
>NZ_JAALDW010000129.1:0-7515 GCF_014145055.1 Dietzia sp. DQ11-38-2 | reverse complement strand
TCCGCCGATCGGCTCGGCCGCTGCGTACGGTGGCATCAACTGTTCGATAGACCGGGAAGGACTCCTCGCGTGGGATTCGCCAACCGCTTCTGGAAGCTGATGGGCTCCACCCAGGGCCGGGACACCTCGCGCGCGCAGAGTGCGGTCGAGGCGTCACACGGGTTCGACGAGTGGGCCTCGGGGGTGGCGGACGGCGATTTCGCGGACGAAGCCCACGGCCTGCAGCTCTTCGGTGAGTCGCCCGAGGACCTCGCCCGGTTCCTGGCTCTGGCCAGGGAGGCCGCGACCCGGGCCGTGGGCCTGAGGCCGTTCGACGTCCAGCTCCAGGGCGCACTGAGGATGTTCGCGGGCGACGTGGTGGAGATGGCGACCGGGGAGGGCAAGACCCTCGCGGGTGCGGTCGCGGCGGCCGGATACGCACTGCAGGGACACACCGTCCACGTCATCTCCGTCAACGACTACCTCGCCGCGCGGGACGCGCGGTGGATGGGTCCGATGTTCGAGCTCCTGGGCCTGACGGTGGGCCACGTGACCGAGTCGTCGACGCGCGAGGAGCGTCGCCGCGCCTACGCCTGCGACGTCACCTACGGGTCCGTCTCGGAGATCGGGTTCGACGTCCTGCGGGAGCAGCTGGTCACCGACCCGGCGGATCTCATCGCACCCACCACGGATGTCGCCCTGGTCGACGAGGCGGACTCGGTGCTCGTCGACGAGGCGCTGGTCCCCCTGGTCCTCGCCGGGTCGACCTCCGGGGAGGCGCCCACGGGGGAGATCCTCTCCGCGGTGCGCAAGCTACGGCCGGGTCGCCACTACGAGACCGACTCCGAGCGGCGCAACATCTTCCTCACCGACGACGGCGCCGAGGCCATCGAGGGTGAACTGGGAATCGGCGATCTCTACGACGCGGAGCACGTGGGCACCACGCTGGTCCAGGTGAACGTCGCACTGCACGCCTGCTTCCTGCTGAGGCGGGATGTGGACTACATCGTCCGGGACGGCCGGGTCCAACTGATCAACGCCTCGCGGGGTCGCGTCGCCGAGTTGCAGCGGTGGCCGGACGGGTTGCAGGCGGCCGTCGAGGCCAAGGAGGGCGTCGCGGTCTCCGAGGCCGGGCAGATCCTCGACAGCATCACGGTCCAGGCGTTCATCGGGAGGTACGACCGGGTGTGCGGGATGACGGGAACGGCGCTCGCCGCGGGGGCACAGTTCCGCGAGTTCTACTCCCTGGGCGTGTCCCAGATCGACCCCAACACCCCCTGCGTCCGCTTCGACGAGGCCGATCGGACCTACATCGACAACGACAGCAAGACCCGCGCGATCGTCGAACACATCGCCGCCGTCCACTCGACCGGCCAACCCGTGCTCGTGGGTACCCATGACGTCGCCGAGTCGGAGGAACTCGCAGCACGCCTGGCCGACAGGGGCGTGGACTGCGTCGTGCTCAACGCCAAGAACGACGAGGAGGAGGCCGCCATCATCGCCGAGGCGGGCGACGTGGGTAACGTCACCGTCTCCACCCAGATGGCCGGCCGGGGCACCGACATCAGACTGGGTGGGTCCGACGAGGCCCGCCGCGACGAGGTCGTCGAACTCGGCGGACTGCACGTGGTGGGGACCGGGAGGCATCGGACGGAGAGGCTCGACAACCAGCTCCGTGGTCGCGCCGGACGCCAGGGGGACCCCGGCAGCTCGGTGTTCTTCGCCGCCATGGACGACCCGGTGGTGACCTCGGCGCTGGAACCCGACAAGATCCCCACCGCGCACGACAGGATCAGCGGGCTGCTCAAGGGCAACCGCGGACGCGATGCGGTCGACCACGCACAGCGGGTCACCGAGGGACAGATGCTCGCGATCCACTCGAACACGTGGCGGTACAGCCGGCTCCTCGCCGAACAGCGGTCGATCCTCGCCGAGCGCCGCGCGGCGCTGTTGCTCACCGAGAAGGCGTTCGAGGAGCTGACCTCCCACGATCCGGATCGCAGTGCCGAACTCGTGGAGGCCCACGGCCGCGACGCCGTGGTGCAGGGGTGTCGGGACATCATGCTGTGGCATCTCGACCGGGGGTGGGCCCGCCACCTGGAGACGATGAACGACGTCCGCGAGTCGATCCACCTGCGCGCGCTGGGCAGGGAGAACCCCCTGGACGAATTCCACCGGATCGCGATCGACCACTTCAGGGACCTCGCCTCGGACGCCGTCCGGGAGTCGGAGGCGACGTTCGCCGAGATCGAGTTCACCGATTCGGGGGTGGACCTGGTGGCCAACGCCATGGCGCGGCCCACCTCGACGTGGACGTACATGGTCCACGACAACCCGATGGCGGCCGGCGGGAACGTCTTCTCCGGGATGATGTCGACCTTCCGATGAGCGCGGCGCGGGAGGGCAGACGGGAGACCGATCTGCGGGAATGGCGGACGGGAGAGGGCAAGGTCCTCGGCGCACGCATCCCGCCCCCGCGGGACGGGCACCTCTCGGCCGCGGTGCCACCCGGCCTCGGGTACGAACAGCCGCCCCGCGACCCCGAGGTCAGCGACAGGTTCTGGACGCTCCCCAACGTCATCTCGCTGGCGCGCATCGCGCTGATCCCGGTGCTCGTCGTGAGCATCCTGGTCTGGGAGGATCCGCCCCTGGCACTGTGGCTCCTGGGCGTTCTGGTGGTCTCCGACTGGCTCGACGGCAAGATCGCCCGCTTGTGGAACATGCGGTCGACGTGGGGCGAGCGTCTCGACCCCCTCGCAGACCGACTCCTGGTGGCGGCCGTGCCGGTGGCCTTCGCCGTCGCCGGATACATCCCCGTCTGGGTGGTGGTGGTTCTGCTGGTCAGAGACGCGGTGTTGGTGGGGACGATGCCGGTCTACCGGAGGCGCGGGATCGAACCCGAGGTCACGTACCTGGGCAAAGCGGCCACGTTCGCACTGTTCTGGTCGCTGCCCCTGCTGCTCGCCGGGTACGCGGGGGTTCCCGGAGGGGAGGGGCTGATGATCCTGGGCGAGGCGTGCCTGTACTGGGGCGTGGGCCTCTACTGCTGGAGCGGCGGGATCTACCTGTGGCAGGCCTGGAGGATCGCCCGCTCCGTCCCCCCGCGCCGCGGCCGATCTACTTCAGTGGAGTCGCCCGGCGGTGTGTAATGTCGCCACATGTACACGCCAAGTGAGCCACGCGAGAAGGGCACGTCAGTGAGCGACCAGAACATCCCCGACCAGCTCCGGTACACCGACGAGCACGAGTGGGTCGAACGGGTGTCCGATACCCGCGTTCGCATCGGCATCACCGAGTACGCGCAGTCCAAATTGGGGGACATCGTCTTCGTACAGCTCCCGGACGTGGGCGGGGAGACGGAGTCGGGTGAGCCGTTCGGCGAGGTCGAGTCCCCCAAGAGCGTCTCCGATCTGTACGCCCCGCTCAGTGGGAAGGTCGTCGAGGTGAACACCGCCCTGGAGACCTCGCCCGAGCTGGTCAACTCGGATCCCTACGGTGAAGGGTGGATCGTCGTCCTCGAGATCCCGGACGTCGACGACCTCGAGGCGCAACTCGAACAGACCCTCGACTCGGACGGGTACTCCAAGATCACGGAGGGTTGAGGGGGAGGGACCGCCCCCGGCCCCGTGGCCGGACGGTCCGACATAGAATCGCAGGCACCGCATGGTGAGCCCCACGCCCGGGCTCGGACGAGGAGAGACGAACGTGACCGAGAACAAGAACATGCCCGAGGCCACCGCCGAGACCACCTCGGTGTTCCGCGCTGAGCTTCTCAACGAGTCCGATCAGCAGGCGGCTCAGTCCGAGCCCGCCGTCACCGGTGTCGAGGGCCTACCCGAGGGGCAGGCGCTGCTGGTGGTCAAGCGGGGGCCCAACGCGGGCTCACGGTTTCTCCTGGACCAGTCGACGACGTCGGCGGGCCGCCATCCGGACAGCGACATCTTCCTCGACGACGTCACCGTGAGCCGACGCCACGCCGAGTTCAGGAGCGAGGCCGGGACCTTCACCGTCGTCGACGTGGGATCCCTCAACGGGACGTACGTCAACCGTGAGCCGGTGGACTCGGCATCACTGTCCAACGGGGACGAGGTACAGATCGGCAAGTTCCGCCTCGTGTTCCTGACGGGTACGCCCGGGCAGTGACGGCCGCCGGACACGGCGCCGCAGAGGAGGGGCACCTCTCCATCGGCGGCGTCATCGCACTCCTGAGTCCGGATTTCCCGGACCTCACGGTGTCGAAGGTCCGGTTCCTCGAGAACGAAGGACTGGTCACCCCCGAGCGGACCGCCAGCGGATACCGTCGGTTCAGCGTCGGTGACCGCGAGCGGCTGCGGTATGTCCTCACGGCGCAGCGAGACCGTTATCTGCCGCTCAAAGTGATCCGCGAGGAGTTGGAAGCGCTCGATTCCGCCATCGCGGACGGGTCCACCACCGCTCTGCTCCCACGGCATGGCACGGACGGGGTGCCGGGGTCGACCCCGGACGATTTCCGGAGCGACACCGTCCTACGTCTCACGCGCGAGGACGTGGTGGCACAGTCGGAGGTGGACCCGGAGTTCGTGGGGTCGCTCATCGACGCCGGGCTCATCGTGGCTGGTGCGGGTGGCTTCTTCGACCCGGAGGCGGTCCTGGTCGCGCGGACCGCGCACGATCTCGCCGGTCACGGTGTGGACGTCCGTCATCTCCGGGGGTTCCGGACCGCCGCTGACCGGCAGACGGGGTTGATCACCCAGATCGCCGGCCCGGTGGCCCGGCAGGGCGATGCGGATGCCCGCGATCGCGCGGCAGAGCTGGCCCGGGAGATCGCGGCGCTGTCGGTGGCGCTGCATTCCACGCTGGTCACCGTTGCCGTCCGTCACGCGTTGGAATCCTGACGCGAGCGCTCGCGGGCGGTTCGGGACTAGGCTGTTAGGCGTGCGAGAGGCGGAGGACATGGGACAGAACATGCGCGAGGTGAGCGTCGTCGGTATCCGGTTCGAGGAGCCGGAGTACGCACCGGTCTTGATCCTGCACGAGAAGGACGGTGGCCGATACGTCCCGATCTGGATCGGCGCGTCCGAGGCCGCGGCCATCAGTCTTCAACAGCAGGGTGTGCAGCCGGGCAGGCCGCTGACCCATGATCTCGTCGCGACGCTCCTCGAGACCTTCTCCCACCCGCTCGAACAGGTGGAGATCGTGGGGGTCTCCGAGGGGACCTTCCTCGCCGAGCTCGTCTTCGAGGGGCGACGGGTGTCCGCTCGCCCGTCGGACGCCGTGGCGGTGGCGCTGAGGACGTCGTCACCGGTCCTCGTCAGCCGGGAGGTCCTCGACGAGGTCGGTATCTCTCTGGTGGAGCAGGGCGAGGAGGAGGTCGAGGCGTTCCGTGAGTTCCTCGACCAGGTGAGCCCGGACGACTTTCTCGGCGGTGGCGACGCCCCGCGGGAGCCCGGCGGCCGCACATCCTGACCGCTGTGACCAGGTATTTCGACACTCACAAGAGTCACTCCAGCACCAGTTGGCAGGTCGCGACTATGTCTCAAGTTCAACTTGAGGTTGAGGTTTACCGCGTGTCCTATTGATCGCAGCCTCGCGCGGGCCTAGCGTTGCTCCCAGTGAACTACACCGATGGTGTTCACACGTTCAGGAACCGGGCCCGTCAGGATCCGGCACCGTGCCGCCGCGCCAGCGGGGGCACCCCACAGCTTGAGGGAGCAATCGTGGCCGACCACACCCGGGATCCGGAGTCGTCCTCCATCGTGACGCAGACGGAGGGTCTCTTCGGAGGCGACATCGAGGCCACCCAGGCCACGTTCGACGAGGTGCAACCCGGGCTGTTCCCCGACGACGGGATTCCTGACGGGACGAGTGGGTACCGGGTCCCGATCGCCTGTCAGATCGCCGGCATCACCTACCGTCAGCTCGACTACTGGGCCCGGACCGATCTGGTGGTGCCGTCGATCCGCAACGCCGCCGGGTCCGGGAGTCAGCGCCTGTACTCGTTCAAGGACATCCTCGTCCTCAAGATAGTCAAGCAGCTGCTCGACACCGGAATCTCGCTGCAGAACATCCGCAAGGCCGTGGACCAGATCCGCTCCCGCGGCGTGAAGGACCTGGCCACGATCACCCTCTTCTCCGACGGCCGGACGGTGTTCGAGTGCACGTCCAAGGAGGAGGTGTTCGACCTCCTGCAGGGCGGGCAGGGGGTCTTCGGTATCGGGATCGGGGGTGCGATGCGGGAACTCGCCGGGTCGATCTCCGAGTTCCCCGCCGAGACCGTCTCCGCAGAGGACGTCATCGAGCCCCTCGAGGACGAGTTGGCGGCCCGCCGGCGCGCCCGCGCCTCGCGGCGAACGGGCTGATCGGCGGGAGTCGTCTAGACTCGGCGGTGCGTTCACGCGACTCACGGGAGAGTTCCGCGGCTGCAGCCGCGGGCGCCGAAGGAGCAACTCCTCTCCGAGAATCTCTCAGGCACCCGGACCGTGCAGTCGTCTAACGCCTCTGGAGAGCGGTGGAACAGACCACCCGCCCACGGGGAAAGCGCGGCTCGCTGGTGGGCCCCGTGAATCTCTCAGGCGCCGGCCTCAGCCGGTTGGGGACAGAGCGGAGAGGGTAGCACCGGCCCGCAGGCCGCCCGCCCGGGCGGCCCCGCCCTTCGAGGAGCACCTGTGACGACGACCCCGCACACCGCCCGGACCGGAGGCGAGTTCGTCGCCCGCCATCTGGGACCCGACACCGACGGCCTGGCCCACATCCTGCGGACCATCGGCGTGGACTCGCTCGACGAGCTCGCCGAACGCGCGTTCCCCTCGGTCATTCTCGACGAGGTGGGGCCCGACGGACGGGCAGCCGGCATCGACGCGCTCCCCGAGCCGTTGTCCGAGGCCGACACCCTCGCCGCCCTGCGGGTGCTCGCCGACGGCAACGAGGTCGCGGTCTCGATGATCGGCCAGGGGTACTACGACACCCTCACCCCGGCTGTCATCCGCCGCAACGTCGTCGAGAGCCCCGCCTGGTATACGGGCTACACGCCGTATCAGCCGGAGATCAGTCAGGGCCGGCTCGAGGCGCTCCTCAACTTCCAGACCATGGTCGCCGACCTCACCGGCATGGATATGGCGGGTGCCTCCATGCTGGACGAGGGGACCGCGGCCGCCGAGGCCATGACGATGCTCCGCCGGGCCAACCGGTCCTCGAAGAGTCCCCGCTTCGCGGTGGACACGGACGTCTTCGGCCAGACCGCCGCGATCCTCGCGACCCGCGCCGAACCGCTGGGCATCGAGATCGTCACCGCGAACCTGATCGACGACGGATTGCCCGAGGGAGACTTCTTCGGCGCCCTCGTGCAGACGCCGGGGGCCTCGGGCCGGGTCGCCGACGTCGCCGGGCTGATCGAGCAGTGCCACGACCGGGGTGTCCTCGTGGCGGCGGGTGTCGACCTTCTCGCCGCCTCCGTCCTCACGCCGGCGGGGGAGAAGGGGGCGGACGCCTGCTTCGGGTCCTCCCAGCGCTTCGGCGTACCCATGGGTTTCGGCGGCCCCCACGCGGGATTCCTCGCCT
>NZ_JAALDW010000128.1:0-2932 GCF_014145055.1 Dietzia sp. DQ11-38-2 | reverse complement strand
GGGGACCTGGTGGGCACCGCTCATCGGGGCGACGATCGGCCTGGCCCTCTACGCTGCCGCGGCGGGCTTCGCACGCCATGCCGTCCGTCGGCTCGGCGGCGTCAACGGGGACATCCTGGGGGCGGGGATCGAGGCGGGCACGGCGGCGGCCCTCGTCGTCGCCGTCATGCTGACCTGACCCCGCGCCCCAACGCCGGCCCGGTGCTCCGATCCGGTCAGGCGAGAGTGGTCATCCACCCGAAGGTGTCGTCCACCGAACCGCGCTGGATCCCGGTGAGGGTCTCACGCAGACGCATGGTGATCTCACCGGGGCCGCCGTCGCCGACGGTGTAGCCGCCCCCGCTGTGCCGGACGGACCCGACGGGGGTGATCACCGCCGCGGTCCCGCAGGCGAACACCTCGGTGATCTCCCCGGAGGCCACCCCGGTCTCCCACTCCTCCACCGAGACCTTCCGCTCGGTGACGGGATAACCGAGGTGCCGCGCGAGGCGGATGAGGCTGTCGCGTGTCACGCCGGGCAAGAGCGAACCGGACAGCTCCGGGGTGACGATCTCCGCCGAATCGCCGGTGCCGAGGATGAAGAACAGGTTCATCCCGCCCATCTCCTCGACGTACCTGCGCTCGATGGCGTCCAGCCACACCACCTGGTCGCACCCCTCGCCGGCGGCCTGCTCCTGCGCCCGCAACGATGCCGCGTAGTTCCCCCCGAACTTCGCCGCACCGGTTCCGCCCGGGCTGGCCCTCACGTATTCGGTGCTCAGCCACACGCTCACGGGGGCCACTCCACGCGAGAAGTAGGCGCCGGCGGGAGAGGCGATGACCGAGTAGAGGTACTCGTCGGCAGGCCGCACGCCCAGGCCCGTCTCCGTCGCGATCATGAACGGGCGCAGGTAGAGCGCCTCCTCCCCGCCGGCGGCGGGGACCCAGTCGCGGTCGATCGCCACGATCTGCCGCAGGGACTCCATGAAGAGCTCCTCGGGCAGCGTCGGCATGGCCAGACGCTGCGCGGACCGGTTGAAACGCGCCGCGTTCTGCTCCGGGCGGAAGGAGGCGATGGAGTCGTCGGCCTGCCGGTACGCCTTGAGGCCCTCGAAGATCGTCTGGGCGTAGTGCAGGACCACGGCGGAGGGGTCGATCGACAGCGGAGCGTAGGCCTCGACCGTCGGGGTACCCCAGGACCCGTCGGAGTACGGAAGGGTGACCATGTGGTCGGTGAAGTGCTTGCCGAAGCCGGGAGCCGCGAGGATGGCTTCGCGCTCGGCGGCCGTCCTCGGGTTGGCCGAGGGGCGGATGTCGAACTGGGACATGTCGTCTCGCTTAGGTGAGAAGGGGCGGGTCAGCGGGTGCGGATCTCGACGAGCGGCGGTACCGCGAGGCGGCACGGTACCTCACGCCCCCGTACGTCGACGACGACCTCGTCGCCCTTCTTGAGCCCGGCGTCCAGCTCGACGAATGCGAGCCCGATCCCCGTCTTCAGGGTCGGCGAGAACGTGCCGGAGCTGGTGACGCCCACGTCGCGTCCGCCGGCCCGCACGGTCTGGCCTGCGCGCAGCACCCCCCGGCCCGTGACCTCGAGTGCGTACATGCGCCGAGCGGGCCCGGCCTCCTTCTGACGCATCAGCTCGTCGCGCCCCCAGAAGGACGGCTTGTCCCAACCGATGGCCCATGCGCAGCGGGCTTCGAGCGGGCTGAGGTCGAGGGACAGCTCGTGTCCGTGCAACGGGTAACCGGCCTCGGTGCGCAACGAGTCGCGGGCACCCAGACCACACAGCGCACCCTCGCGCGCGAGGACCTGCTCGGCGAGCGCGTCCCAGACGGGACCGGCCTGGTCCCAGACGGGCAGGACCTCGAAGCCGTACTCGCCGGTGTACCCGGTGCGGCAGACCCGGACGGGCTGCCCGTCCCAGTCGGCGTCGACGAAGGCCATGTAGTCCAGGTCGACGGGCAGGCCGACCGCGGTGAGGACCTCACCGGCGAGCGGGCCCTGCACGGCGATCACGGCGCGGGAGCGGTGCTCATCGGTGACGTCGACCTCGGGCGCCCGCTCCGCCGCCGCGGCCTGCATCCGTCGCACCACCTCGGCGGTGTTGGCGGCGTTGGGGATGAGGAAGACCTCTTGGTCGGAGACGCGGTAGGCGATGAGGTCGTCGACGACTCCCCCGGACTCGTCGCAGCACAGCGTGTACTGCGCACTGCCCGCCGAGATGCGGTCGAGGTCGTTGGTGACGCACGTGTTGACGAACTCGGCGGCTCCGGGACCGGTCACGAGTGCCTTCCCGAGGTGGCTGACGTCGAACAGTCCGACCGTGGTGCGGGTGGCGGTGTGCTCGGCCACCGTCCCCGTGTACTGCACGGGCATCGACCAGCCACCGAACGGGGCGAACGTGGCACCGGCCTCCACGTGACGGGAGTGCAGCGGCCCCTCGAAGAGGTCCCCGGTGTCTGTCATGTCGCCACTCCTCGCGCTCCTTGGTACGGCTGTGCTCCCACGGTAGTCGATAGACTATGGTGCCCCGGCCGTGGCGGTCCCGCCACGTCGTCAGGGCACCCGACACGTCCCGTACGTCCACGCCGAACGCCAGGAGTGCTTCATGCCCACCGCGCAGTCGATCCTCACCCACAGCCCGGACCTCGCCGTGATCGAGGCCGTCACGACACCTGTCGAGTCCGAGGTGGTCGTGGTCGGTATCGCCGCGGACGCGGGATCCGGGAACGGCGGCGGAGAGACGACAGCGGCCCCCGTCGTCGTCGCCCCGGGTCTCGACGGCGACTCGACCGCGGCGCTCGCGGACCTGGCCCACTCCGTCGGCGCCTCCACCAAGGTCGGGTCCACCACCCGCGTCCCGGCACCGGAGGGCGTCCCGGGACGGTCCGTGGTGCTCGTCGGCCTCGGATCCGCTGACGACGAAGTCGGCGACGAGACCCTCCGCCG
>NZ_JAALDW010000127.1:0-2071 GCF_014145055.1 Dietzia sp. DQ11-38-2 | reverse complement strand
CGTCCTCGGCCGGCCCGGTCCGCACCTCGGCCCCGGCCCACCAGGCGCCGAGGAGGACCCCGGCGGTGAGCCAGTGGGCGGGCAGGTCGCACACCACCACGTCCCCGGGCGCGACCGCGACCTCGTCCCGCAGCAGACCGGCGATCTTGGCGGCCCAGTTTGCCGTGGAGACCACGGACAGCTCGATCCGCGAGGGTGCAGCGAGGTCGTAGTGGGTGACCAGGGGCGCACCCGGGTCCGCCGCGAGTAGTGGTTGGAGCACGGTGTCTGCGGCGGTGGTCACGGGGCGTCCTCCGAGAGGTCGGTCGGGGTTGGGTCAGTTCACGGCGGTTCGGTCAGTTCACACAGGGGACGTCCGAGCCGCCGGCGTCGAAGGTCGGACGCTGTGCGATCGAGGGTGGCAGAGGCGCGTAGTCGGTGGTCTCGGGGGAGTAGGACTCGGTCGCGGTGGCATCCCCCGTGGGTCCGCTGTAGTCCTCGGCCAGCACCACGCGGACGGTGCCGGGCGGCACCGCGGGATCCACCTGGACGGGCAGTCCGCCGAGCGCGTCGGAGACCGCGAACGCGGCGGGGTCGTCAGCCGATCCCGCCGCGACGTGTGAGGTGTAGGCGGCGGCGGGATCGGTGAGCAGGTCCCCGACCCCGTACCCGAGTTCGGACAGTGAACCGGAGACCCGGGCGGCGAGCCCGTCGATCGCCGTCGTGTTGACCACCGACACCGCGACGGCCGCCGGGTCGACGCCGGGCGTGTCGGTCGGGGTCTGGTCCTCGTCCGCGTCCTCGGCACTGGCGAATCCGCCGACGAACTCCGCGACCTGGGCGGGGTCGACCGTGACGATGGACTCGCCCCACTCGGTGAAGGAGTCGATGCTGGTCACCGGAATGGTCTCGAACCGGACGTTGCCGCCGCTGATGTCCTGCAGTTTCATCGCGAAGTCGACGAAGTCCCAGTTCTCGTCGATGACGAATGAGCGTCGGGCCGCATCGACGAGGGCTCCGAGCTTCGTCGGGTCCGCGAGGGTGCCCGCGGACAAGGTCTTCTTGACCAGCTGGGACATGAACGCCTGCTGGCGGACGATCCGGTCGAGGTCGCCCGCGGGCAGGTCGTGCCGCTGTCGGACGAAGCTCAGGGCGTCCGAGCCGGACACGGTCTGGACCCCGGCCCGGAAGTTCGCCCCGGAGAGCGGTTCGTCGACGTCCTCGTTCAGACACACCGGGACGCCGCCGACGGCGTCGGTGAGCAGCACGAATCCCAGCAGGCCTATCTCCGCGTAGTGGTCGGCCTGCACGCCTGTGAGATCCCGGATGGTGTTGATCAGCCCGTTGCGGCCGGCCTGGACGGCGTCGCGCTGGTCCTGCTCGGTGACCGCGCCGTCGGGGGCCTCGGCCGAGGCGCGGTCCAGGTAGGCCTGCTTGTACCCGGCGTAGACCCCGTTGATCTTGCTGCCCCCGATCTCCCGGGTCTCCACGTAGACATCCCGCGGAATGGAGATCGCGGTCGCCGAGCTCCCGTCCTCCGGGATCCGGATGAGCAGGATGGTGTCGGTGTTCTCACCCTCGTCCTCACCGGTCCGGATGGTGGCGAGCTCCTCCTGGCTGAGGGCGTTGCCCTGGGCGTCGGTCCGGTTGTCCGTGCCGACCAGGAGGATGTCGACGGCACCGTCGAGCCCGCCGTCCCCCATGTCGAGGCCGCCGGCGGAGGACAGGTCGGAGCTCAGACCGTTGAACAGCGACCAGCCCACACCGGTGACCAGGAGGCAGAAGACGGAGACGAGGGCGGCGAGGGCGCGGGCGATCCGCGACCCCACCGGCCGGGAGGGGGTCGCGTGGCGCCGGCCGCGTCCCGGGGCGGGTGCGCGCCGGGGCGTCGCTGGTACCTCGGCGCTCATCCACCGTCCTTGTCGTCGAATCGGGGACCGCGCGAGGCCGCCGATGATTCCCCCACGGTACCGCGCCGCGCGCCGGGCGTCGGAATCGGCGTGCGGCGTCGTAGGGTGTTGCGGGTGACGACCCGACTGCCCGTCGTGACGGTGACCTATTCTCCCGGCGACCATCTGAGCCGGTTCGTGGA
>NZ_JAALDW010000126.1:0-5502 GCF_014145055.1 Dietzia sp. DQ11-38-2 | reverse complement strand
GCGCGGTCGTGAGTGACGAGGACCGACGTCGCGCCGGACTCCGCGAGCAGCGCCGAGACCTCCGCGCGGACCCGCCCCCGTAGGGCGGCGTCGAGAGCGCTGAACGGCTCGTCCAGGAGGATCAAGCCCGAACCCGGGGCGAGAGCTCGTGCCAGCGCGACCCGCTGCTGCTGACCGCCGGACAGTCGGGAAGGGCGGTCGTCGGCGCGGTCCGCCAACCCGACGAGGTCCAGGACCTCGCGCACCCGGGCCGCGCGTTCCCTCCGGCTCCGCCATCGCGCCAGCGGGTCGACCGGCACGAGTCCGAACCCGACGTTCTTGGCCACCGACAGGTGCGGGAACAGGGCGCCCTGCTGCGGGACCAGACCTATCCCGCGATGTTGGGCGGGCAGCGGGTCCACCCGGCGACCGTCGACGAGAATCCGCCCCGCCGAGACGGGGTGGAGCCCGGCGATCATGCGCAGGACGGTGGTCTTACCCGACCCGGAGGCACCGAGGACGGCCAGCGCCTCGCCCGAGCCCACGGTCAGATCGAGGTCTCGGACCACGGTGGCGCCGCCGTAGCCCCCGGCGACCCCCCGGAGCTCGAGAACGCCACCGGGGCGTCTGTCGACCGTCATGTGGCACTCACCTGGGTCTCCTCCGAACGAGCCGAGATGGCCGCCCGGGCCGGTACTCCCCGCCCGGACCCGCCCGTACCCCACCCGAAGGACCGGCCGAGCACCACGGCGGGGATCACCGCCACGGCCACCAGCATCGCGGCGTAGGGAGCGGCCTGCGAGTAGGCCGCCACCTCCGTGTGGGACCACATGGCGGTGGCCAGGGTCTGCGTCCCCGTGGGGCGGAGTAGAAGGGTCGCCGGGAGTTCCTTGGCCACGCTGAGGAACACCAGGCTCCCCCCGGCGAGGACGCCCGGCATCGACAGCGGCGCGAGCACGCGGACGAAGGTCCGGAACCGGCCCGACCCCAGCGCCCCCGAGGCGTCCTCGAGGGCGGTCGGTATCGCGCCGATCGCGGACCGGACCACTCCCACGGCGAGCGGGAGGAACAGCACCACGTATCCGAACACGAGCATGGGGACCTGCTGGTACAGGCCGGGAACCAATCGGATCCCCACGAACACGACGGCCAGTCCGACCGTGATACCGGGCAGGGCGAAACCGATCTGGGCGACCGCCTCGGTGGTCCGGGCGAGCGGGCCGTCCGACCGCGCCGCGAGGATCCCGATGGGAAGGGCCAGCACGATCGTCACCAGCGCCGCGATGCCGGACACGCCCGCGGTCGTGGCCGCGGCCGAGAGGACCGGATCCCACGAGACGTCGACCTCGGCGGCGGCCCGCACCCACCGGACCAGGCCGACGAGCGGGGCGAGAACGCCGCCGGCCAGGACCACCCCCACCACCAGCAGCGCCAGCGGCATGAACCGTCCGAGCCGGACGCGGTCCGGGAGAGAGTCCACCCCGGCGCCGACCCTCGCCACCTCGCCCCGTCGGGCCCGCCGCTCTCCCACCATCACCACGAGCGCGACCAGGATGAGCACACAGGCCAGGACCGCCGCGGGCACCCTGTCGAACGAGGCCCGGTAGCTGTGGTAGATCCCGACGGTGAACGCGTCGAACCGCAGCATGGCCACCGCTCCGAAGTCCGAGAGCGTGTACAGGGCCACCAGGAGCGCCCCGGCCGCGACCGCGGGCCTGATCTGGCGCAACGTCACACCGAGCACGGCCCTGACCGACCCGCGGCCCAGCGTCCGTGCGACCTCCTCGAGACCGGGGTCGACGCTCCGCAGTGCCGCGGCGGCGGGGAGGTAGACGTACGGGTAACACGAGATCGTCAACACGACGACCGACCCGGGCAGACCGAGGAACCGTGGGAAGTCCGCCACCCACAGGTAGCCGAGGACGTAGGACGGCATGGCGAGCGGCACGCAGAGCAGCGCTCCGATCAGCGGCGCACCGGGGAGATCCGTCCTCACCGTCAGCCACGCCAGGGTCACGCCCACCACCACACTCGCCGCGGTGACCAGCACCACCAGCACGACGGTGTTGACCAGCAGTTCGGCGGACCGACCGGACCGGACCACCTCGAGGGCGTAGGCCGGGCCACGTTCCCCCGCACGGATGAACAGATAGACCAGCGGGATGAGGGCCGCGGAGCACGCCACAGTGGCGGCCGCCCCGAGGAGGGGGCGGCCGCCACGCAGACGGGGACGGGCGTCTATGGCGGAACCGTCAGATCATGCCCACGCGAGTGAGCATCTGCTGGGTCTGCTCGAGCCCGTCCAGGTCCCCGAGATCGATATCGGGCCCCCCGAGGGACTCGAGTGGGGGCAGACCGACGGCGTCCGAGGTGATGCCCGGCACGACCGGGTACTCGCTGTCCTCCTCGAGGAAGTAGAGCTGGGACTGCTCCCCGAGGAGCTCCTGGACCACCCGGAGCGCGTCCTCCTGGCGGTCCGACGAGGCGAGCACACCGACGCCGGCCACGTTGACCAGCGCACCGGGATCGCCCTTGGTCAGGTAGTGCACCCGCGCCCGCATGTTCTCCTCGCCCTTCTCCTGGGCGGTGTTGTACCAGTAGTAGTGATTGGTCAGTCCGAGCTCGACGTCGCCGGTGTCGGCCGCCTCGAGGAGCGCCACGTTGTTGTCGTAGGTCTTCGGCTCGTTGGCCAGGAAGTCGCGGAGCCACTGCTCGGCCGCCTCGTCGCCGCGGTCGACCCGCAGTCCGGTGACGAAGGACTGGAACGAGGCGTTGGTGGGGGCGTACCCGACCTTGCCCCTCCACTCGGGCTCGGTGAGGGCGTCGATGGTGTCCGGGACCTCGGACTCCTCGAGCACCTCCGAGTCATAGACCAGCACGCGGGCGCGCAGGCTCGTCGCGACCCAGGTCCCGTCGGTCGCCCGGTACTGGGCGGGGACCTGCGCGATCGTCGCCTCGTCGAGCGGCTCGAGCAGACCCTCCTTGGACAGGGCGCCGAGCGCACCTGCGTCCTGGGAGAAGAAGATGTCGGCGGGGCTGGCCTGGCCCTCCTCCGCGATCTGGGCGGCCATCTCGGGGGTGCTCGCGTACCGCACCTCGAGGTCGATACCGGTCCTCTCCCCGATCTGCGCCAGCAGCGGGCCGACGAGGTTCTCGCTGCGGCCCGAGTAGACCACCAGCGCATCGGAATCGTCTCCGGCACCGTCCGTGGTGCAGGCCGCCAGCCCCACCACCAGCGAACCGACGGCGGCGAGCGCGGCCAGGCGGCGTCGCATCATCAGGGTTCCTCCCTCACAGTCCCGGTGCCGCGTCGCCGACACCGGGTGTGAGCTTAGCCTAAACTTATTCGAGGCTTCACCCCGGTCCACCCGCCCCGGATCAGTCCAGGTCGTCGTGCCGCATGAGCTGGCGCGCGGCCTCCGTGATCGACCCGGTCATCGAGGGGTAGACGGAGAAGGATCCGGCGAGGTCGCCCACTGTGAGCTGATTCCGCACGGCAACGGAGACGGGCAGGATGAGCTCGGACGCGGTGGGGGCCACGATCACCCCACCGATCACCACCCCGGAGGCCGGTCGGCAGAAGAGCTTCACGAAACCGCGGCGGAGGCTGCGCATCTTCGCGCGGGGGTTGCCCGCCAGCGGGTACACCTCGACGCGGGCGGGGACCTCCCCGCTCTCGATCTGCGCGTGGGAGATGCCGACGGTGGCGATCTCGGGTCGGGTGAAGACCGCCGATGCGACGGTGCGGAGTTTGATGGGACTGACCCCTTCGCCCAGCGCGTGGTACATCGCGATGCGACCCTGCATCGCCGCCACCGAGGCCAGGGGGAACAGATCGGTACAGTCCCCGGCGGCGTAGATGCCGGCGGCGGTGGTGCGGGAGACGCGGTCGACCTTGATGTGCCCGCTGCGCTGAACCTCGATGCCGGCGCTCTCCAATCCCAGGTCACCGGTGTTGGGTACCGAACCCACGCACATCAGGGCATGCGACCCCTTGACGGTCCGGCCGTCGCCCAGTCGGACGATGATCCCGTCCTCGTGGTGCTCGACCGCGTCCGCGCGGGCGTGCTTGACCAGAGCGACGCCACGCTCGCTGAGCGCCTCCTCCAGCACCAGCGCCGCGTCGGCGTCCTCGTGGGGCAGGACGCGGTCGCGGCTGGAGACCATGGTGACCTTGACGCCCATCTCCGTGAACGCGGAGACGAACTCGGCACCGGTCACACCGGACCCCACGACCACCAGATGCGAGGGGAGCTCGGTGAGGTCATAGAGCTGCCGCCAGGTCAGGATCCGCTCCCCGTCCGGCTCCGCGCCGGAGATGATGCGCGGATTGGAACCGGTGGCGATCAGCACCACGTCCGCGTCGAGGATCTTCTCCTGGCCGTTGTCCAGGGACACGAGCACGCGGTGCGAGGCCATTCCCGGCCGCGAATCGTGCAGCCGCGCGGTACCCGACAACAGCCGCACGCCCTCGCGCTGGAGCTGGGACCTGATGTCGGCGGACTGGGCGCGGGCCAGTGACTTGACCCGGCCGTTGACCTGGCCGAGCCGGTAGGCGGTGGGGTCGAAGTGCATCTCGACGCCCATCTCCTCGGCGCGGCGCATGTCCGTGCGCACGCCCGTGGTCGCGATGAACGTCTTGGAGGGCACGCAGTCGGTGAGCACGCAGTTCCCGCCGATCCCCTCGGCGTCCACGATCGTGACATCCGCACCGTACTGGGCGGCCACCAGGGCGGCCTCGTAACCGGCGGGACCGCCGCCGATGATGATGATGCGCTGCGTCACAGGTGGTCCTCCACGGGTCACGGGGTCGGGGCCGGGCGCCGCGGGCCACTGTGGTGGACCGCGTCGCGTCCGCCGTACACGGTAGTCGAACCGGCGGCACGGGGCCGGAGGACGCCGGGGCCACACCCGGCCGAGGGACTACTCTGGTCGCCGTGCCTCTCTACGCCGCGTACGGGACCAACATGCATCCCGAACAGATGAACGCCCGCGCGCCGCACTCACCGTTCGCCGGAACCGCGTGGCTGCACGGCTGGCGTCTGACCTTCGCGGGCGAGGACCCGACATGGGAGGGCGCCGTCGCCACGGTGGTCGAGGACCCGGAGTCGAAGGTGTTCGTGGTGCTCTACGACGTCCCCGACGACGACGCCCGCGCCCTCGACCGGTGGGAGGGCACGGACTCGATGCCGGCCCGGAAGATCCGGGTCCGGGTGGAGCGCCGTCCCGCCGTCCCCCCCGGGCCCCCGGTCGGCGCCCAGGAGTCCGAGTTCGCGGTCACCTCGCCCTCCCCCGGCCCGGCGGAGGGCACGGAACTGGTCTGGCTGTACGTCATGGACGCCTTCGAGGGAGGCCTGCCGTCGGCGCGGTATCTGGGCCTCCTGGCGGATGCCGCCGAGTGCGCCGGCGCGCCCGACCCCTATGTGCGGGAACTGCGTACCCGGGAATCCCGCAACGTCGGCCCGGGCGCGTAGGACTCCGGGTACACCTGTGTCGATGCCGCCTCTGCTCTCCCCCACCGCC
>NZ_JAALDW010000012.1:0-4674 GCF_014145055.1 Dietzia sp. DQ11-38-2 | reverse complement strand
ACCCGAACCTCCCGGGCCCGGGCGTTTCCGGCCGGCTGGTCGACGACGACGAGGCCACGCTCGCGCATCCTGTTCAACGCCTGCGAGACGGCCGACCTGCTCACCCCGGTCCGCTCGGCGAGCTCGCTGGGCGAGATCGCGCGTTCGGCGGCGACGAGGTGACAGACCTCGGCCTCCACCATCGTCAGTCGATCGCCGGTTCCGTAGTCGCAGGCCAGCCGCCGGGAACGCTGAACCTTGTCGAAGACCCGCAGCATCGCGGTGGTGACCGCGGACTCGAGCTCGGCGCGGGCGCGATCGGCACTCATTCTCAATCCGTTCCTGGGGGTGGACCCACCGTACGCGGTCGGCTACGGTGAAGCGACTTCACTATTAAGTGGCTTAATTATTTCGGTGGGGCGTCGAACTCGCCGTAGCCGAATCACCGAGCCACGCCCGGCCCCCGGAGGAACCACCCATGACAGCTGCATATCCCGGCGACGAGTACGCGTCCCCAGGACACCCCCACGGCGCCACGCTCCAGCCCAAGAGCCTGTTCGCCCAGATCTATGAAGTGGCGTCCACCTCGATCTCCACGGTGATCAACGCCGCGCGACGCTTCGCGCGGACTCGCTGGAACTCCCGGGCCCCGGGTGACTCGGTCGCCGCAACGACCACGGCGACCGTCACCGACACCGCATCGCGATCCGAATCCGCGACTGCACCGGGCGACAGGAGTTCGTCGTCACTACTGAAGGCGCTGCTCGGTGTCCTTCGCCCACGCGAGGACGGAAAGGGGCTCTCCTCTCTCCAGAGAGGACTCTTCGGAGTCCTCGCCGCCTTCTTCGCGATCCATCCGGTCTTCTGGTTCCTCGAGACCAAGGTCGGGATCCCCCAGCAGATCACGTCGACATCCATGGTGCTCTGCGTCGTAGGGCTCTTCGCCACAGCGCTGGCGTTGCCCTGGATGCGGCTTCCGGGCCAGGCGGAGCGCACGCGGGCAGAGCGCCTCGGCGCGACGATCATCGTCTGGGTGTTCATCGCCCTGGCGCCACGATTCATCTGGGAACTGCCCTGGCTCTTCTTCTTCGACAAGATCAAGGAAGGGGTCCTCAACCAGTCCCTCTGGACCTACATGTGGGCCCCGGTGCTGATGGGAGGCGATGCCCGCTACCTCAACGGGGACCCGCTGGTCGTCACCATGGAATGGATCGCGGTCTTCGTGGGCGCGTTCGAGCTCTACGCGATCATCCAATTCTTCCGGAACGGCAAGCGCTTCACGGTCAACCAGCTCGGCCTGATCATGTCCGGAATGGTCGTGGAGGTCACGTTGCCGGCGGTGTACTTCGGGGTCGAGATCGCCAACAAGCTCGAGAACATGTCCAGCCCGGTCGAGATGTGGGTGAAGTTCGTCCTGCTCAACCTGCTGTGGTGCACCATGCCGATTCTCACCTTTGTCTGGGGGCTGAGGCGGATCGGCAGCCAGGACCTCGCGGTGAAGTTCTAGCCGGTGGAACTCTCGCTCCGCGCGGGCACGCGTCTCGCCCCGTCGGCGTCCGGTTCGACCGTTGACCGCGAATCGGCCGCCGGCGGGGCATCATGATTCCATGACCAGACCCTCCAACACCTCCGCCATCGCCTCCGCCACCGGCCGACCGTGGGAGGAGTGGGTCGAGATGCTGGAGCGGGCCGGCGCGCGCGAGTTGCCGCACTCGGCGATCGCCAAGGCGACCCTGGAGATGATGCCGGAGTCCGTCGAGCGCGCCGAGTGGTGGGCCCAGGGCACGGCCATCGCCTACGAGCAGCACGCCGGACTGCGGGTTCCGGGGCAGTCGTGCACCGGCGACTTCCAGATGTCCACCTCGCGGACCATCAGCGGGGACATGGACACGGCGCTGCAGGCGTGGGTCGCGCTCGCGGGCGACCGCGAGGAGTTCGGCGGCGTCGGGATCGAGGCCCCCGCGACCACGTCGAGCAGCGAGAAGTGGCGCTACTGGCGGGTCCCGCTGGCCGACGGCACGCGCGTGGCCCTGAACTTCAGCGACAAGAAGAACGGCAAGGCCTCGGTGGGGCTGACGCACACCAAGCTCGACTCGGCCGAGGCGATCAGCTACTGGAAACCCGTGTGGAAGGACCTGCTCGCGCAGCTGTGAGGGGCTGCGCGCACCCCTGTGCCAGCCCCCTGTGCCAGCCGCTGTGCCAGCCGCTCCCCTGGACGTACTCCTGCCGTCACTTATGCGCAGGCGAGAGTTCATCGCGACGGGCGGCTGTGCGAGGAGTGGGCAGGCGCTCGCGCGGATGCCCGGCACGGCGGGGCTGGATGCCTCAGTTCAGCCCGGCGTAGGAGTGCAGGCCCGAGACCACGATGTTGATGAAGAACAGGTTGAACACCAGCACCGCGAATCCGGCGATGTTGATCCAGGCGGCCTTCTTGGGGCCCCAGCCGCTCGTCGCGCGGGCGTGGAGATACCCGGCGTAGAGCACCCAGGAGATGAAGGACGCCGTCTCCTTGGGATCCCAGCCCCAGAACCGGCCCCACGCGCTCTCCGCCCAGACCGCGCCCAGCAGGATGCCCACGCTGAAGATCGGGAAGCCGATCACCGTGGTGCGGTACGCCAGACGGTCCAGGGTCTCGGCGGCGGGGAGCGGCCGGGTCAGGGCCGCTCCCCAGCCCGTCTCCCGGCCCTGCGGCTGCCAGACGCGCAGCAGGTACATGATGGACACCACGCCGGGGACGAGCAGGATCCCCGAGCCCAGCGCGATGATCGACACGTGGATCGGGAGCCAGTACGAGCGCAGTGCGGGCACCACGGGCGCGGCGTCGGAGTACAGGTGTGTCCCGCCGACGAACAGCAGCACCAGCACCGGCACCAGCATGTACGGCCACACCACCTGGAGCGCGGGCTTGCGCAGCCAGATCAGTCCCGCGCCCATCGCCAAGAGCGTGGTGCCCAGGATGAACTCGTACATGTTCCCCCACGGGAACCGGTCGGTGGCCAGCCCGCGCAGCACCAGCGAGGCGGCCTGGAAGACGAACCCGACGATCACGAACAGGTGCGCGATCCGCGCCCAGCGCATGCTGCCCGCCGAGGCGCGGTTCTCGTCACCGGTGTCGGTGAGCGAGGTGGACTCGGTCAGCCCGGCCCCCGTCGGGCCCGCCGCGGTCGACCCCGGCCCGCCGGCGCCCACCAGCTCGCGATCGGAGACCTTCGCCACGCGGAACCCCGCGTAGTAGATCAAGGAGGCGATCAGGGCCAGGACGTAGATACCGAACGCGGTACGGAACGCCAGGTCGCTGTACGTCGAGAGCGTCTCGTCGATGGGCAGGCCCTGGGCGAGTATCAGAGTGTTCACCGGGTGTCGTCCTTCCGCGGAGCGTCGCCGGCGGAGCCGCGACTGGTTGCAGTGTGTCCCGAGTCGGCCTCCTCGGGCAACACGGGTGTGACGGTCGCCGCTGCGACCAGCCGGTCCCGGAGGTCGTCGAACTCCGAGCCCCAGCCCATCCGGTCCGTCCGGGCGAGGCCACCCAGGTCGACACGGGTCACCTCGTCGTCGTCGACGATCACGCGCGCCCAGATCCGGCGGCGCCGCACCATCAGGCTGAGGATCAACCCGCCCATCATGACGACGGCGGCCACGCCGACCCAGATCTGCGTGGGGTCCTCGGAGACCTGGATGTTGATGAACTCCTCGGCGCCGTCGAACCGGACCTCGGTGCCGTCGGGGAGGGTGGTGGACTCGCCGGGGAACAGGTTGACGCGCGCCTGCCGTTCGAGCGCACCCGACTCGATGAGATCGGAGTCCAGCGAGAAGATGGACTGCGGCCGCCCGGTGTCGAGCCCGGCGTCGCCCTGGTAGACGTCGATCGCCACCGCCGGGTCGTCCATGTTGGGAAAGCGCGAGCTCAGCAGGGTTCCGTCGAACGACGCGGTGGGCGCGAACAGGCCCTGCACAGCGATCTGCTGAGTGCGGCGCTCGCGCAGGTCGGGGTACATGCCGGCCGGCGGGTCGAAGCGCATGATGCCCGACGACAAGAAGGTCTGCAGCTCGGTGGGCTGCCAGTGCTGGGTGTCCGTGCGGGTCTCACCGTTGGGGAACGTGACGGTGAAGGTGGGCGCGAAACCGTGGCCCTGCAGGTAGACGCGGGTCGAGCCGATGCGAAGGGGGTGGTTGACCCGCATCTCGAACGGCTCCCACGTCTGCGGATCGGTGGTCGCGACCTCCTCGGTGAACCGCACGTTGGAGGTGAACATCTCGGCCTGGCCGTTGGGCAGGTAGTCGGCGCGGAAGTCCTCGATCTTGATGCAGAACTGCTCGAGATCGGTTCCGTCGACCAGCAGGCCCGCCCGGAACGTGTCGTACGCACTGGGGGTGGTGTTGCAGAAGGCCGGCGACTCGGCGTTGGCGATGATCACGCGCATCCCCTCGGCGTAGACGAACTTGCCCGCCGCGAACATGATGAGCAGGGCCAGCAGACCGAAGTGGAAGACGATGTTGCCCACCTCACGCGTGTAGCCGCGCTCGGAGGAGAGCTCGATGGTGCCGGGGACGCGGCCGTCGCCGTCGTTGCGCCGCACCCGCCACCCCTTGAGCTCGGCCTGCACCCGGTCGGCGGCCTCCTCGGGCGTGGCGGTGGTGCGGTACGCGGCGTGGTGGGGCAGGCGCGACAGGTTGCGGGGCGTGAGCGGCGGGGGA
>NZ_JAALDW010000125.1:0-3926 GCF_014145055.1 Dietzia sp. DQ11-38-2 | reverse complement strand
GGTGGCCACCGCTCTCGCCGACGCCGGGTGGACCGTGTACGTCACGGGGCGCTCGGCCGAGCGACTGCAGGCCACGGTCGACGCCGCGGCCGGCGCCTCCGGCCGGGTGCTCCCCCTCGAGTGCGATCACGCCCGCGACGAGCAGATCGCCGCCGTCATCGCCCGGATCGTCGCCGACACCGGACGACTCGACCTGCTGGTCAACAACGTCTGGACCAACCCCAAGGGCTTCATGGGGTTCAACGGGAGGTTCTGGGAACGGCCCGCCGGCGACTGGGACGCGCTCATGGGCGTGGGGCTGCGCGCGCACTATGTCGCGTGCTGCGAGGCCGCCGCGGTGATGGTCCCGCAGGGTTCCGGTCTGATGGTCAACATCTCCTCGTTCGGGTCGCGCGCTCCGTTCCACACCGTCCTCTACGGGATGAGCAAGACCGCCCTGGACAAGATGGCCGCCGACATGGCCCACGAGCTCGCCGGCACCGGGGTGTCCACCCTGTCCCTGTGGCTCGGGCTCATCCGTACCGAGCTCATCCTGTCGCTGGGGATGGACGACTTCAACGGCTTCCCCCTCGACCGCGCCGAGGACCCGACCTTCGTGGGCCGCGTGATCGCGGCCCTCACCGAGGACCCGTCGCTCCCCCGGCTGAGCGGGTCCACGATCATCACCGCCGAGTACGGTCGCGAGAAGGGGCTGAGGAACGACGACGGCGGCGTGCCGCTGTCGCACCGGGGTGCCTTCGGCGGGGGTCCGCTCTTCCCACCCGTGACGGACGAGCAGCTGGGGATCGCGACGGTCGACGAAGTGGCCGAGGCCGGCGGGCACAACGGATTCGTGGGGAGCGGACGGTGACGTTCCAGCCGATCGGCGAATCCGACGACCCCCTGGAGCGCCTCGAGCGCAACGAGCGCCAGGCCACCGACGCCATCCGCTACGTCCTGCTCTCCGCCTCGGCCGTCGTCCTCCTGGCGGTCGCCCTCGTCGCATTCGGCGGAGGCATCGGCGAGGAGTGCACGGAACCCGGGGGCACGTGCCTGACACAGGACCGCGTCGAGGTGGTGCTTCTGCCCCTGCTCCTGTCGGTGGGCCTGTCCGTGACGGCGGGTGTCAAGACCTACCGGCGGTGGAAGCAGCACATCAGGTGGCGTCCGTGGCTCTTCGCCAGCTACGCGATGTGGATGGTCACCACCACCTACCTCATCGGCTCGTCCTCGGCGGTGTTCGTCCAGGTCGGCTGATTCGTCATCCCACCTACCCCGACTTGCGCGGCTCCTCTGTACGCACTCGGGCGGAGTGCGCGCCCGGACGGGACCATTCCGGGCGCGCAAGCCCACAGCACGCCGGCGCGACCCCCGTCAGGGCACGATGTTGACCATCTTGCCCGGCACCACGATGACCTTCTTCGGGGTCGCCCCGTCGAGGTTCGCCTGCACCTTCTCGTCGGCCAGGGCCGCGGCCTCGACCTCGGCCGGTGAGGCGTCCGCGGGCACGGTGATGCGCGAGCGCACCTTGCCCTTGATCTGCACCGGGTATTCCACCGACTCCTCGACCAGATAGGACTCGTCGTGCTCGGGGAACGGACCGTGGGCCAGCGACCCGGTGTGTCCCAGCCGGGACCACAGCTCCTCGGCGAGGTGCGGGGCGACGGGCGCCACCATGAGCACCAGCGGTTCGACGACCGACCGCGGTGCCCCCGGCCCCTCCGTCGGGTAGCTCTTGGTCAGGAGGTTGACGTACTCGATGAGCTTGGCGATCGCGGTGTTGTCCCGTAGACCGGCGTAGTCGTCCCGGACCCCGGCGATGGCCTTGTGCAGCGCCTTGAGCACGTCCTGCGACGGCTCGTCCTCGGTCACGCGGGCCCGCCCGGTGGACTCGTCGATCACCACGCGCCACAGTCGCTGCAGGAAGCGGTGCGCCCCCACGACGTCCTTCGTGGCCCAGGGCCGGGAGGTGTCGAGCGGTCCCATGGACATCTCGTACACGCGCAGGGTGTCGGCGCCGTACTCGTCACAGATCTCGTCGGGGGAGACGGAGTTCTTGAGCGACTTGCCCATCTTCCCGTACTCCTGGAAGACCTCGGGGGCATCCGGAGAGTCATCCAGGTAGAACTTCCCGTCCCGCTCCACTACATCTGCAGCGGGTACGTAGACGCCGCGCGAGTCGGTGTAGGCGAACGCCTGGATGTACCCCTGGTTGAACAGCCTGCGGTACGGTTCCTCGCTGGTCACGTGCCCCAGGTCGAACAGCACCTTGTGCCAGAAGCGCGAGTACAGCAGGTGCAGCACCGCGTGCTCGACTCCACCGACGTAGAGGTCCACTCCCCCGGGATCACCCTCGCCGTGGATCTCGGGCCGCGGTCCGGTCCAGTAGCGCTCGTTCTCCAGCGCGCAGAGCTCGTCGGAGTTGGTGGGATCGATGTAGCGCAGTTGGTACCAGCTGGAGCCGGCCCAGTTGGGCATGACGTTGGCGTCGCGGGTGTAGGTCTGCACGCCGTCGCCGAGGTCGAGCTCGACGGTCATCCACTCGGTGGCCTTGGCCAGCGGCGGGGACGGCATCGAGTCCGCGTCGTCGGGGTCGAACGAGACGGGCTTGTAGTCCTCGACCTCGGGCAGCTCGACGGGGAGCATCTCGTCCGGCAGCGGGTGCGGGACACCCTCGGCGTCGTAGACCACGGGGAACGGCTCGCCCCAGTAGCGCTGGCGGGCGAACAGCCAGTCGCGCAGCTTGTACTGGACGGTGCCCTCACCGGTGCCCTCGCCCTCGAGCCAGGCGATGGTCGCGGCCTTGGCCTCGTCGACGCCGAGTCCGTCGAGAGAGAGCCCGAGCTCGTTGGTGGAGTTCACGGCCACGCCGTCACCCGCGTACGCCTCGGTCGCCACGTCGAGCTCGCTCCCGTCGGCCGGGGCGACCACCTGGACGATCGGCAGACCGAAGGCCGTGGCGAACTCGTGGTCGCGGGAGTCGTGGGCGGGCACCGCCATGATCGCCCCGGTCCCGTAGCCCATGAGCACGTAGTCCGCCACGAACACCGGGACCTGCTGCCCGTTGACCGGGTTGACGGCGTAGGCGCCGGTGAAGACGCCGGTCTTGTCCTTGTTCTCCTGGCGCTCCAGATCGGACTTGGTCGCGGCCCGGCGGCGGTACTCCTGCACGGCCTCGGCCGGCGAGGAGTGCCCACCGGTCCACCGCTCGTCGATTCCACCCGGGCCCGCGTCGCCGGCCGCGCCGACAGCACCCTGGGTGTCCGGCCAGAACGGCCCGGCCAGCTCGTCGACCAGTGGGTGCTCGGGCGAGAGCACCATGTAGGTGGCACCGAAGAGGGTGTCGGGGCGGGTGGTGAAGACCTCGATGGACCTGTCGGCCACCGCGAATCGCACGCGGGCGCCCTGCGAGCGGCCGATCCAGTTGCGCTGCATGGACTTGACCTTGTCGGTCCAGTCCAGACGGTCCAGGTCGTCGACCAGCCGGTCGGCGTAGGCGGTGATCCGCATCATCCACTGGGACAGGTTCTTGCGGAACACCGGGAAGTTGCCACGCTCGGAGCGGCCCTCGGCGGTGACCTCCTCGTTGGCCAGCACGGTTCCCAGCCCGGGACACCAGTTGACCTGGGAGTCGGACAGGTACACCAACCGGTGCGCGTCGAGCACCTTCTCCTGCTCGGCGGCGGTGAGGTCGGTCCAGGCGCGGCCGGCGAACCCCTCGGGCAGCGGCCGCGCACCGGAGACGAACTGTTCGCGCAGCTCGGCGATCGGCCGGGCGCGGCCGGTGCGGGTGGGATGCGCGCCACCATCTGTGGTGCGGGCGGGGGCCTCCGGGTCATACCAGGCGCCGTGGATCTGCAGGAAGATCCACTGCGTCCAGCGGTAGAACTCGGTGTCGGTGGTGGCCACCACGCGCCTGCGGTCGTGGCCCAGACCAAGCCGCCCGA
>NZ_JAALDW010000124.1:0-3810 GCF_014145055.1 Dietzia sp. DQ11-38-2 | reverse complement strand
CGCCGCTGCGTCGGCGGTGACGCTCGGTTTCGTGGCCGCCGTCTCGCTGTTCGGTGTGGACGGGTCGTCCGGCCCGGGGACCGCGTTCTTCGTGGGCGGCTACTTCCTGCTCACCCTCCTGCACTCCGGGGTGCGGGTGGGCCGCAAGACCTACGTGGTGGACGTGGCGGAGGGGGACATGCGCACGACCTACGTCGCGGTCTCCAACTCGGCCATGGGCGTCATCCTGCTCGTGACGGGCGGCATCACCTCGGCTCTCGCGCTGGCGGGGATCGAATGGGCGCTGGTCTTTCTGGCGGTGCTCGGAGTGATCGGGGCGGTGTCCGGGTTGCGGATGCCCGAGGTGTCCGGAGCGTCCGCGACGAGGTGACGCCAGGTGCGGAGCGGGCGAGGTGACGCCAGGTGCGCGGTGGGCGAGGGTGTGGAAGCCTCGGGACGGACGGCGGGTGTCCCCCGCCTGTCATGACGACGACGAGGAGCTGCGCCGTGCCCGATGACAATGTCACTCTCACGGATTTTCGAGCGGGCCTGCTCGACGGGAGCGAGAAGGACCTGGCGGACTACGCCGGGCAGGTGGTCCTGGTGGTCAACACCGCCAGCAAGTGCGGATTCACCCCGCAGTACAAGGGGCTCCAGAAGTTGTACGAGGACTACCGCGACCAGGGTTTCGTGGTACTCGGATTCCCGTGTGACCAGTTCGCCCACCAGGAACCGGGCTCCGATGAGGAGATCGGCTCGTTCTGCGAACGCAACTTCGGCGTGGAGTTCCCGGTGTTCTCCAAGATCGAGGTCAACGGGTCGGGAGCCCACCCGCTCTACGACTGGCTCAAATCCGAGAAATCCGGCTTGCTCGGTGGGCGGATCAAGTGGAACTTCACCAAGTTCCTCGTGGGGCGCGACGGAAAGGTGATCGACAGGTTCGGTCCCACCCGCAAGCCGGAGGACCTGCGGGACGCGGTCGAGGAGGCGCTGCGGGGATAGCGCTAAGCTCCACAGATCACATCGCACAGCACTTGGAGCGTCATGCCTCTCGGACTCCACCGTGTGGTCGCCACCGCCGGGGCATTCGCCGTTGCCCTGACCCTCGGGTCGGCCACTCCCGTTCTCGCCCAGACCGCCAGCATCGACCCCTCGACGCTGGGTTCCGAGAGCCTGGGGACCATCCTCGAGGCGGCCGGTTCGGTTCCGGTCGGGTCGGCCACCCGGTTCATCGGCTCCGTCGGCTCCGCGGATTTCCCGCTGGACGGTGAGGGCTCCGCCACCCCGCTCCCCAACGCGCCCCGCCCGGTGGACGAGACCATCACCACGTCCGAGTTCGTCGAGGTCGAGCGCACGTCCGGCGAGTACGAGTACTGGCTGGTCACGTCCGCGGCGATGAAGCGCGAGGTCATCCTGGAGGTCGTGCCCTCGCGCATCACCGACGACGGCCCGGCGCCCGTGCTCTACATGCTCGACGGCGTCGACGCTCCCGAATACAACTCCGGCTGGAACCACCAGGCGCGGATTCACGACCGCGTGCGCGAGGACAACGTCCACGTGGTCATCCCGACCGGCGCGTACGCCTCGTACTACGCCGACTGGAACCGCGCCGACCCCGTGCTCGGCTACAACAAGTGGGAGACCTTCCTCACCCGGGAGCTTCCGGGGATCGTCGAGCAGGGGCTCGCGACGAAGGGGCTGGAGACCAACGGCAAGAGCGCCATCGGTGGTGCCTCCATGGGTGGTCAGGCGGCCATGCACCTCGCGGCCACCTATCCCGAGATCTACCGGGGCGTCATGTCGTTCAGCGGGTACTACTCGACCATGGACGCGCTCGGATACCAGTCCGTCCGCGGCACGATCGAGACCCGCGGCGGTGACGTCGAGAACATGTGGGGCCCGCGCCGCAGCGAGCAGTGGAAGCGGCATGACACCGTCTCCCATGCCGGGGATCTGAGGAACACGGCCGTGTACTTCTCCTCCGGGAGCAACGTCGCCGGCCCCGCCGACCTCGAGTACTACCGCGGTGGCGCGGACGCCCTGAGCATGATCGTCGGCCAGGTGCTCGAGATGGGCGTGCTGGAGGGGTCGAAGGCGTTGGAGAAGGCGCTGGACCGCGCCGGAGTCGGATACCGGGTCGACTACTCCGACACCGGCTTCCACAACTGGCCGAACTTCCTCAAGAACTTCGGCGCCGGGTGGGATCACATCAAGCCGGCTCTCGAGAGCTGACCTCCGACCCCGGGGCCTCGCGCTCTTGACGTGTGGGCACGCCGCTCGAGGTACCCGGTGATCCTGCCGATCGCGCTCTCCAGCACCGCGGCGTCGGGCAGGCACACGATCCGGAAGTGATCGGGCTCCGGCCAGTTGAAGCCGGTGCCGTGGGTCACCAGCACGTGCTCGGAGCGCAGTAGGTCCAGCACCAGGTCCTCGTCGCTCCGGATGCCGAACCTCTCGGTGTCCAGCCGGGGGAAGCAGTAGAGCGCGCCGCGGGGGGCCACGCAGCTCACGCCCGGGATGGCGTCGAGGCGCTCGGTCGCCAGTGCGAGTTGGCGCTCGATCCGGCCGTCGGGGTCGATCACGTCGGCGCCCCACGGTGAGTCCTCCGCCAGCGCGACCGGGATCGCGTATTGACCCGGGACGTTGGGGCACACCCGCATGTTGGCCAGCAGGGTGAGTCCTTCGAGCAGGTCCTGTGCCCGCTCGAGAGGCCCTGTCGCGGCCACCCAGCCGGCCCGGTACCCGCATACCCGGTACGCCTTGGACAGCCCCCCGAAGGTCAGGCAGAGGACGTCGTCCCCGGCGGCGAGCGCCGCGTGGTGGTGTCGGGCTCCGCCGAACACCAGTTTCTCGTAGATCTCATCGCTGAGCAGGACGAGTCCGTGCCGGCGGGCGATGTCGGCCATGCCCCGGACGGTCTCCGCGCTGTAGACGGCCCCGGTCGGGTTGTTGGGGTTGATCAGCACGAGCGCCGTGGTCCGCGGGGTGACCTTCGACTCGATGTCTGCGAGCGACGGGTTCCAGCCGTCGGACTCGTCGGCCAGGTAGTGCACGGGGACGCCACCGGTGAGGTTCACCGCGCCGGTCCAGGTGGGGTAGTCCGGCGCCGGGAGCAGGATCTCGTCGCCCGGGTCGATCAACGCCTGCAGGACCAGCGTGATGAGTTCGCTCACCCCGTTGCCCAGGAACACGTCCTCGGCGCGCAACCCGGCCACCCCGCATCGCCGGTAGTGGTCGGCCACCGCCGCCCTGGCCTCCGGGATGCCGCGTGAGTCCGAGTAGGCCTGGCCGCTGCCGAGGTCGCGACTCACCGCCTCCACGATCTCGGGCCGCGCCTCGAGACCGAACGGGTACATGTTCCCCAGATTGAGCCGCAGTACGTCGTGGCCCTGGGATTCGAGTCGCTCGGCGTCGGTGAGCAGGGGGCCGCGCACGTCGTAGCGCACGTCGCGGAGGCGTCGGGACTGGCGGTAGATCTGCATGGGGTCATCCCACCGGATAAGTGGACAGGCAAGAAGGTCCACTTCTCGCACACCCGCGAGACCACTTTGCGGCCTCGCGCGCCTACGATGGGAGCATGGCCCGCACCGGAAGTCCCGGATCGGTGGTCCTGGGTGAGGTCTCGGGTGCCGCGGATCTGGTGGACGCGGTCATCGACCTGGTCTCCGACGGTTCCCTGGTCGACGGCGACAGGCTGCCCTCCACGCGCGCGCTCGCCGGGCAGACCGGGCTCTCCCGCGGCACCGTGGTCCGGGCGTTCGACGAGCTCTCGGCCGCCGGCTTCGTCGACTCCGTCCAGGGCTCGGGGACGCGGGTCGCCGACGGCGCGGG
>NZ_JAALDW010000123.1:5584-8881 GCF_014145055.1 Dietzia sp. DQ11-38-2 | reverse complement strand
TGGTGAGCCAGGGTGCGGTGGCGGCCAGGTCGACGAGGGTGGGCAGGTCGTAGAGGTCGCCCGGGTGACGCGCGCCGTAGAACAGGTGCACCCGTGGGTTGGCACCGTGACGCATCATGTCCATCAGCAGGCAGCGCAGCGGGGCGATCCCGGTGCCGCCGGCGATCATCAGCACATCCCGGACGGGTTCGGTGCGGTCCACCTCGAGCAGCCCGAGCGGCCGCGCGAGGACCCACCGGTCGCCCACCCCGACGCCGCGGACCAGGGACCCGCTGAGGGTGCCGCCGGGGACGTCGCGGACGTGGAACTCGATCTGGCCCGCCGGATTCGCCGGGATCGCCGGACTGAACCGGCGCCACACGCCCGCGGTGTACGGGGTCAGGACGCTGAGGTACTGGCCGGGGTGGTACTCCACCATCACATCGGTGATCAATCGGACCACCACGACGTCGCGGGTCGGCCGGAGAACCTCCACCACGGTCGCGCCGACCCTCGCCGGTCCGTGCCCGGCCGCCGCCCCCTCCCGGAGCGCGGTCGTCAGCACCCGGTACACCGTGCCCAACGTGGTGGCCAACCGGTCGTCCCAGCCGGGGCCGGCCAGGTGGCGGAGAGTGCTGGTGAGGGCGTCGCCGAAGCGCTCGTGGTGGCGGGCGGACAGTTCGAGTTTGCGGTGGTCCGCGCCGAGGTGGCGGGCGAACTCCACCACCTGGGCTACCTCGGCCTCGTTCCCCCGGGCGTTCTCGACGGTCTCGAGCGCCCACGTCATGGCGCGCACGAATTCGCCGAGTACCCCGGAGGCGTCACGCGGGAACATTTCGCGGAAATCCGGGTCGGCCTCCCGCAGGGCGCGGGCGAACAGGCCGGTGAACCTCGGATCGAGGAGGAGGTCCCGGAGCGCCAGGAGCGGGGGGGTGGCCGGGGAGACCGGGACGGGGTCGGGGAGCGGCGTGGCAGTGGGGTCGGCGGCCCGGCCGAGGAACGGCGACAGGTCGATATCCGACACGAGGCGCTCGACGTCCGTGGGTCGGGAGAAGTCGTCCGTGGCTCGGGAGTGGGCGTCGTCGGCGTCCTCCCCTGGGATTCTGACCACCCCCACGCCTCCTCCCTGCCGTCGGTGTCCGCCGGTGCCCCAGGATAGCGGCCGGCGCCGGTCCCGGCGGTCAGGAGAACACGGGCAGGGGATTTCCCGGCTCGGGGAGCGGGACCGGGTTGCCGTTCCATTCCCGCGGCGCCACGCCGATCCTCATGCGCTGGGGGTGGTACCCGACGGGGATCTGGGCCACCTCCTCTCCGGTCTCGAAGGACAGCACGCTGACCGTGTTGCTCTTGGCCCAGGACACGAAGCAGTGGTCCCCGGTGAGGTCGGTGGTGACCCAGTAGGACTTGAGCCCGGTCGAGACCAGCGGCCCGTGCTGCAGGGTCTCCCGGTCGACCACGGTGGCGTAGTCGCTCATGGTCCCCGCGACGCAGATCTTGGTGCCCTGGGGGTTCATCGAGATTCCGTGGTGGCCGGAGTCCAGCAGGTGGGCCTCCCGGGGTACGTCGCCGGCGGGTGTGATGGGCAGGTCCACGATGCGGGTGATCTTGTCGGCGTCGATGTCGTACTCGATGAAGCCGTGGAAGAACGAGACCTGGAAGTACATGAACCGGTAGTCCGGGGAGAAGGTCATCGGTCGCACCCCGATGCTGAGCTCGGGACGGCCGGCCTCGGCGAGTCGGGCGCGCAGGTCCACGCGCTTGATGATCTGCAGGGTCTCGGCGTCGACGAACTGGAGCACCCGTTCGCCCTTGGTGACGTCCGCCCACGGCTGGTCGAGCGGGGTCCACACGTTGCCGATCGACTCGTTGACGATCTGGGTGCCGCCCTTGATGTAGGCGTTCTCGTGCGCGTTGTCCCCCGAGGGGAAGGTGCCGATCTCCCGGCCGGTGGCGGTGTCGAGGACGTGGACGACCTTGGCCGTCGAGGCGCTGACGGCGACCTGCGACCCGTCCGGGCTCACCGCCATGTGGTCGGAACGGAACCCCTGGACAGGGAACCGCCAGGCGATCTCGCCCGTGACGATGTCGATCGAGACCACGTCGGCGAAGCTGGGCCGGGACACGATGAGGTTCCGGCCGTCCTTGGTCGAGTACATGTCGTCCACGTACTGGTCGTGGCCCTCGCCGACCATCTGGCGGATGCCGTAGTACAGGGCGAGGCGGGCGGGGTCGCGGTGGATCTCCACCAGGCGCTCGTTGCGGTCCGGGATGATGTTGATCCGCGCGATCCGATGGTAGTCGCCGTCCGGCTGCACGGCGTCCGCGGTGCCCTCCCAGTTGTTGCCCACCCACAGCACATTGCGTAGGCCCTCGGCCGGGTTCACGTAGGGGGACTCGGCGGTCGCGGCGGAGACTGACGGCGCGGACACGACGCCGGCGAGAGCGGTGGCCGCCGCGAGCGCGAGGGCGCCGGCGGCACGGGCGAGGACGGACGGGCGGTTCACGGCGGCTCCCGAGGGCAACGTCTTCTGGACAAGTGTCCGGTTGGCATTGGGGAGTGTACGGAGCGAGGTTCGCGCGGTCAACGGTTCACCTGGTCATCAGGCCACCAGGTCACCAGGTCAACCGGTCGGCGGGGTGACGGGCGATGGGGTCCCGCCGAGCCGGCGCGGCGGACCCGGGTGCCTCACCGCCCGAGCGTGATGTCCACGCCCGCGCGCAATTCGTCCTCGGTGTAGGTGAGCTGACCGCGTCCGGGGATCTCGATCAGGTAGAAGGGCGCACCCGAAGGGACCTCGCCGAAGTCGAAGGTGAAGGTGCAGGAGGAGAGGTCGCCCCCCTCGTAGGCGAGCATGGTGCTGCCGAGCGGCGTCGAGACCCCCTGGGACAGCGTGATCCGCGTGCCCTCGCCGATGTCCGAGAGCGTGAGGGGCAGGTCGCAGCCCGATCCGTCGCCGGAGACCGGTTCGCCGGGGGAGGACATCACGGTGAACCGCCCCTCGACGTCGAACAGCCCGCCCGGCGCGCGCTCGGGGGCCTGCCAGGCCTGCGGCGGCAACGGTCCCCGGGGAGAATCAGCGGGCCCCGTGCCGGAGTCGGATCCGGGGCCCACGAGTGCCAACCCCAGGATGACGACGACGACGAGCGCCAATCCCCCGACGATCACCGCGGCCGCGGTCCTGCCGCTCGACCGCTCGCCGCCCGGCCCGCCCCCCGGTCCGGACGGCGGGTGTGAGCCGGACTGCTCATGTCGTTCGTGGGGGTGCGGGGCCTGCTCGGCGGGATCCGGGCCCGGGACGGGGGAGGGTAGGGGCCGCG
>NZ_JAALDW010000123.1:0-5524 GCF_014145055.1 Dietzia sp. DQ11-38-2 | reverse complement strand
TAGTGCATCGGCATGACGCGCTCCCCTCCTCGCCGTGGACCCTCGCATTAGTGCGCTTCCTCGGTCCGGCCGAGTCTAGACGGCCGGGAGGTGACGGGTTGGTCACCCTGATCGCGCATGGACGGGGTGGTGACTGGGCTTCGGGGCGGGTCGTCGGGGAAACTGGAGAGATGTCAGTCGAGTCACCACGGCCCGCGTCCACCCCTGAACCCGGAGGCACGCCCCCCGGCCCCGCAGCGGAGTCGGTCCACCACGACCCTGTCGCCGACGCGGATCTGGACCCGCGGTCGCCCCTGCCCGCCCGGCCCGGACCGCTCGGGGTGGTCGGTAACGGAATCCGGGGCGGGTTGATCGGCATGGCCGAGCTCGTCCCCGGCGTCTCGGGCGGCACCGTCGCCCTGGTGACCGGCGTGTACCCGCGGTTGTTGGACTCCGGCGCGCACGTGGTGGACGGGATGAGGTCGGCGGTCCTCGGTCCGGACCGTCGGGAGCGGACGGCGGCGGCCTTCCGCCACGTGGACTGGTGGCTGTTACTGCCGCTCGCCGTCGGCATGCTCGCGATGGTCTTCACCCTGGCCGGAGTCCTCAAGGGCTTCGTCGAGGGCAGCCCGGAGCTCGCCCGCGGCCTGTTCCTCGGCATGGTCGCGGCGAGTATCGCGGTGCCCCTGGGGATGGCGCGGGCCACCCCGGGTGGACGGAGCTGGGCGCTGGGACTGATCTTCGCGGGCGGTGCGGCACTGGCGTTCGTGCTGTCCGGGCTGCCGAGCGGGGCGATCAGCGACCCCTCCTACCTGCTGGTGTTCGTGGCCGCGGCGGTGGCGATCTGCGCGCTGGTCCTGCCCGGGGTCTCGGGTTCGTACCTACTGCTGGCGATGGGCCTGTACGCCCCGACACTCGGCGCGGTGGACGACCGGAACGTCGCCTACCTCGGGGTGTTCGCGCTCGGCGCGCTGGTCGGCATCTCTCTGTTCGTCAAGATCCTCGACCGGCTGCTGGAGGACTTCCGCAAGCCCACACTCATCGCCATGGCCGGCTTGATGCTCGGGTCCCTGCGAGCCCTGTGGCCGTGGCAGACCGAGGAGGCCGACGTCCTGGCTCCGGGCTCCGACTGGCCGGTGGTCCTGGCCGCGGTGGCCGCCGGCGTCGTGGTGGTGGTGATCGTCCTGGTCGTCGAGCGGGTGGTCGCCGACAAGGCCGCGACCACTGACCCGGACCCGCGGGTCACGGCCCTCGAGGATCGTGAATAGGAAGCTCCCCGACAGGCCGGCTCGAGCTGTCCGCGGGACAGCCCTTGCTTAATGAGACATGGTGTCTATGATGGACGCCATGTCTCATAGTGATGTGACGGATGCCACGTTCCTGCAGCGCTACCGGACCGTGCAGCGACTGTCCTACGACTGCGTCGAGAGCGTTGCCGCGACCCTCGACGAGGGGGTCACCGAACGAGAGGTGGCCGCGCGGCTGCACGAGTGGCTCACCGACCGGGGAGTACGCGAGTGGTTCCACACCCCGTTCGCGTGGTTCGGCGACCGGACCGCCTTCCGCGGCTTCGCAACGCCCGTTCACTTCTTCCCGACCCGTCGCCGACTGGGCGAGGGGATGCCCTACATCCTGGACGTCGCACCGGTCCTGGACCGCGCCGTGGGGGATATCGGCTACGCCCGCGTCCTCGGCGAGAACGCGATCCACGACGAGTTGATGACCGATCTGGCCGCCCACCGGGACCTCATCCCGCGACTCATCACCGAGGGCGCGACACTGCGTGAGGTCTACCTCGAGGTCGACGAGCTCATCCGTCGGCAGGGATATGACAACCGGCACCGCGTCTACCCCGGTCGAGTCATCGCCCATCAGGTCGGCGACATCGAGTCCCGCATCCCCCGCTTCATCGCGTTCGGTTTCGGCAGTCGCGCCGTGCGGACGCTCGTCGGCGACCTCATGGTCGAGCGTGCGCACAACCGGTCACCGCTGTGGGCGTCCGGGAAGATCTCCGACCACCGCCCGGAACCCGGGCTGTGGGCGGTCGAACCGCACATCGGCTTCCGCGACGTCGGGGTCAAGTTCGAGGAGGCGTTGCTGGTACGGCCGGACGGGTCGGCCGTGTGGCTCGACGACGAGACCCCCCACGTGTGCCGGTGGAGGCGGCAGGGTCTGGCCTGCGGGTCGGGGGAGGCTCCGGGGACGCCCGAGACCACGACGACCTCGGAGGCCGCGGCGTGAGCGGCGCCGATAGGCAGGTCGCAGACACACAGCTGACCACCGTGTCGACCACCGACGGCCTCTCTCTCGCGGTCTCGGTCACCGGCCCGGCCGACGCCCCGACCCTCGTCTGCATCCACGGCTATCCCGACAACCGCAGCGTCTGGGACGGCCTCGCCCACGAACTCGCCGACCGCTACCGGGTCGTCAGTTACGACGTCCGCGGTGCCGGGGACTCCGAGGCGCCCTCCTCGCGGGCCGGCTACTCCACCGACCAGCTCGCCGCCGATCTGGACTCCGTCATCGACGCAGTGTCTCCGGACAGGCCGGTGCACCTGCTCGGGCACGACTGGGGATCGATCCAGACGTGGCACGCCGTCACCGGGGACGGCGCGGCCTCGCGTGCGGCGAGCTTCACGTCGATCTCGGGTCCGTGCCTCGACCTGGTCGCCCTGTGGATCACCGGCGAGGGGCGCGAGCGCACCGCCCCGATGCTCACCCAGTCCCTGTCCTCCACCTACATCGGATGGTTCCACCTCCCGTGGTTGCCCGAGGCCCTGTGGCGCAGCAGGGTGGGGGCCGGGCTCGGGCGCCGGATCGTCGCGATCGGACGCGGAGCCGCCGAGGTGTCCCCGGACGATGTCGCGCGCCCGGAGCGCGATCTGGTCAACGGGCTCGAGATGTACCGCGCCAACATGCGCCGCCACCTCTTACGCCCCCGGCGGCGTCACACCTCGGTCCCGGTGCAGGTCCTGACCCCGACCCGGGACGTGTTCGTCACGCCCGCCCTGCAGGAATGCGCGCGGCTCGGTGCGGAGGACGTCCACGTGCGTCCCGTCGTCGGCGGGCACTGGGTGGTGAGCGACCGGCCCGCGGTGGTCGCCGCACTGGTCGACGAGCACATACGGTCCGTCAGCGGATCCGGGGGGACGGAGAACGCGCGGGCCGTCGACGGGCGGCTCGCAGAGCTCGTCGTCATCACGGGCGCGGGCAGCGGCATCGGCCGCGCCACGGCCGTCGAGTACGGATCGCGCGGGGCCACCGTGGTCATCGCCGACCGCGACCTCGACGGCGCGGAGCGCACGGCCCGCCAGGTCGGACTCGTCGGAGGCACGGGTGTGCCGTACCTGCTCGACGTGACCGACTCCGACGCGTGGCAGGAGTTCGCCGACCATCTGAAGGAGCGCCACGGCGTCCCGGACGTCGTGATCAACAACGCGGGAATCGGGATGGGTGGTGGTTTCCTCGAGACCACCCTCCGGGACTGGCAGGCGGTCATCGACGTCAACCTGTGGGGTGTCATCCACGGCTGCCGGGTCTTCGGCGAGATGATGCGCGACCACGGGACCGGCGGCCAGCTCGTCAACGTGTCCTCGGCGGCGGCGTTCCTCCCCTCGCGCATCCTGCCCGCCTACGGCACCACCAAGGCCGCCGTGCTGGCCCTGAGCGAGTCCCTTCGTGCCGACCTGGCGCGCCACGGGATCGGCGTCACCGTGGTGTGTCCCGGCTTCGTCAACACCGGCATCAGCCGCTCCACCCGATACGTCGGCATGGACGAGGACTCCCAGGAGAGGACCCGGCGCGCCGCGTCCGGGCAGTACGCCCGGCGCAACTACAGCCCGGAGAAGGTCGCCCGTGCGATCGTGCGCGCCGCCGACGATAACCGCGCCGTCGTCGCGGTGACCGCCGAGTCCCGGATCGGGATGCGGCTTCACGGACTGGCGCCCGGGTTGCTGCGCGTTCTCGCGCGCGCCGACCTCACCCCGGGCTGAACCCCACCCTCCCCACCGCACGAAACCGGAAAGGAACCCCATGGCCACCACCACCGGAACGCAGGGCGGGCGCCCGCAGCACGACGAGGAGCAGCTCGTTCTGGTCGCCCGAGAGGTCGAGTTCGACTGGTCGGATCTGCCGTGGCACTGGATCCCCGGTGACCCGGTCATCACGCACACGTTCAACGTCATGCACCTGTTGCTGCCCGCCGGTGAGGACTGGTTCGTACGGGTTCTACAGGAGGCCTTGCCCATGATCAGGGACGACCGGGTCCGGGAGGACGTCCTGGGGTTCATCGGCCAGGAGGCCATGCACTCGCAGGCCCACGGCGGCGTGCTCGGCCACTTCGCGGCCGCCGGTGTCGACGTCGCCGCCTACACGCGGCAGGTCGACTGGGCGTTCCGGACCCTGCTCGGAGGCCGTGACCTCCGCGGGCGGCGCGCCGAGAACTGGTTGGTCGAGCGGATCGCGCTCATCGCCGCGATCGAGCATTACACGGCCGTCCTCGGTGACTGGGTCCTCGACTCCCCGGCGCTCGACCGGGCGGGGGCCGACCCCACGATGCTCGACCTGCTCCGGTGGCACGGCGCCGAGGAGGTGGAGCACCGCGCGGTGTGCTTTGATCTGCTCACCCACCTGGACAGCTCATACATCCGTAGAGTACGCGCCTATCTCCTCGTCACCCCCGCCTTGTTCTGGCTGTGGGTCCGGGGCGTCCGGTTCCTCATGGCCGTCGACCCCGAGGTCGACCGCAGGGCCCGGTGGCGGGACTGGGCGGCGGCGGCCCGACGCGGCCTGCTGCCCCACCCCGCCCTGCTGCTCCGCGAGATCGTGCCCTACCTGCGTCGGGGATACCATCCGAACCAACAGGGATCGGTGGAACCCGCGATCCGCTACCTTGCCACCTCGCCGGCCGCGCGGGCAGGGCACTGACGTGGCGGCCATCCCGAGGGAACTGAAGGCGGACGGTCAGGGGATCCTCGGGTACCGGCTGCTCGGCGCGATCGCGTCGGTGGCGTTCCTGCCCGGGCGGTCCGAGGGGTGGTCGACCGACCGGGTCCGGCCGGTCGACCGGGTGCGCCCGATGCGGGTCGTTGACACGCCGGGCCTCGCCGACGACGTGGTCGGGCTGGTTCTCGAACCGGCGGACGGGACGCCCACCCCGTCCTGGTCACCGGGGGCACACCTGGACCTGACCCTCCCGTCCGGACTGCGCCGACAGTATTCGCTGTGCGGCGCCGACCCGACCCGTCTCATGGTGGCGGTCCGGCGCGTCGGTGCCGCCTCATCGGAGATCCATGAGCGGGTGCGCGAGGGGGACGTCCTGCGCGTCCAGGGTCCGCGGACGGCGTTCCCGTTCTGCGGCGAGCCGCGGGTGCTGCTCGTCGCCGGTGGGATAGGGATCACGCCGATCGTGACCATGGCGCGCGAGTGCGCGACCCGTGGGCTGGACTGGCGCCTGGTCTATGCCGGACGGACCCGCGCGTCGATGCCGTTCCTCGACGAGCTGGTCGCCCTCGCGGGGAGCCGGCTCACGCTCCTCGTCGACGAG
>NZ_JAALDW010000122.1:0-4965 GCF_014145055.1 Dietzia sp. DQ11-38-2 | reverse complement strand
CGACTTGCAGTACACGACGAGCGGCCCCCGGGCCGCGGCCCGCCCGAGGGCCCCGGTCGGGTCCGAGGCCACCTCGGCGACCGTGTCCAGCGGTACCCACACCGAGGGATCGATCGCCGCGATCGATCGCTCCCCGGCACCACGGACGTCGACCAGGACGGGTGCGACAGCCCCGGATGACCCCGCCCCCGCCAGTTCGGCGGCCAGGGCGGTCGCCGACACGGTGGGCACGTCCTGCGCGTCCGGCGACCTGACCTCACAGCTCTCGACTCCCCCGTCCGGCAGACACGTCACCGGGGTGCGGGACGGGTCCGGTCGGATCGTCACGGTCCGGTGTGTGGTCTCGAGCAGGTCCATCAACACGAGTCGGCCGAGCAGCGGCCTGCCGGACCCTGTGATCAGCTTGACCGCCTCCATCGCCATCATCGATCCCACCGTGCCGCACAGCGCACCCACAACCCCGGCCTCGGCGCAGCTCGGGACCGAGCCGGGCGGCGGCGGGGCCGGGTAGAGGTCCCGGAGGGTGACGGGGTCCGCGGGCGTGGGCGGACGGGACCAGAAGACGGCGAGTTGGGCCCGGAAGCGGTCGATGGTCCCCCAGACGACCGGGATCCCGGCGATCTCGCAGGCATCCGAGACGAGGTAGCGCGTCGAGAAGTTGTCGCTGCCGTCGACCACCAGATGGTGGCCCTCGAGCAGAGCATCGATGTTCAGCGCGTCGAGTCGGGCGTGGACGGCCTCCACCCTCACTCCGGGCGCCAGCTCGGCCAGTCTCTCCCGGGCGGACTCGACCTTGGGTCGGCCGATCGCCGGCACGGAGTGGATCACCTGCCGGTGCAGGTTGCCCTGGTCGACCTCGTCGTCGTCGATCACGGTGATGCGCCCGACGCCCGCCGCGGCGAGGTACATCAGGACCGGCGCGCCGAGGCCTCCCGCCCCCACCACGAACACCGACGCGGCACGCAGACGACGCTGCCCCTCGTCACCGACGGCCTCCAACAGAAGATGCCGGGAATAGCGGGCGCGCTCCTCCGCCGTCAGAGAGGGCACCGGGGGCACGAGGGGCGGGAGCGCTCCGGTGCCGTCACCGGCCACGGGGGTCACCGGTTCACCGGCGGGCCGTCGGGGTACGGCCACGCGTTGTAGAGGCAGGTGTCGTCGTTGTCCGGGACCACGCCCTCGTTGTCGAGGACGAAGATCTCGTGGTTGGCGACCCCGAGGGTCTGTTGCATCATGATCGGCGCGAGCGCCCCGTCCGCGGGGCACGGTTCGTGGTCCGGGTAGCCGATGGCGTGGCCGACCTCGTGGTTGACGAGGTACTGCCGGTAGGAACCGATGTCGCCCTGGAAGGACCGCGCGCCGCGGATCCACCGGGCGAGATTGAGGTAGACCCTGTCGGTGGACGGGTTGTAGCAGCTGGTCTCGAGCTCGATCTCGTAACCGCAGTTCTCACGGACGGTGCGGGGACTGGCCAGGCTCACCCGGAACGCGGGCTCGTCACCGGACGTGCGCTGGAACGCCACCGCCCCGTCCGCCGTCCAGCTCTTGGGGTTGGCCAACGTTGCGTCCACCATCCGGGCCACCGAGTCGTCGCCTCCGAAATCCGTCGTGTCGATGCCCTCCTCGACCTCGACGGTGTAGGTGAACTGCTCGGCCTCGGGACGCCCCACGCGGTCCGTGCCCCCGGGCACCACCCGGAACACGCCCTCGCCGGCCTCCTCGAACGGCCCCCCGTCCGGCAGCTCCCCGCTCGGGGGCACCTGTCCCCGCGGCGGCTCCCCCATCAGCGCGGGAGTCTCCGCCGTCTCCCCCACGCCGTCGCCGTCGTCCGGACCGGCACCCGTCACGGAGTCGGCGATCACGAGCGCGGTGAGCACCACCAGAACCGGGATCGCGTACGCGCGCCACCCCCACGTGGTGAAGAACCGGCCGACAGGGCTCTGTTTGCGCAGATGGTCTCTGGCGCCGGGGACCGAACGGCGACGCCCGGGGGTTCTCTCCGCCTCGGGATCCCAGGGAGCGCGCAGCGGCTCACCGTGCGGAGGGTAGTACGGAGTACTGTGCCCGCGCTGGCCCGGAACGCCACCCCGAGCGGTGGGCTCGGCGTCGACATCGTTCGACATCCGGCGACGGCCGTCGCTCATCCGCGCCTCCACGTCCGCTCCGGTCAGGCCCGCGTCAGGCCCGAGTGATGGTCTCCACGATTCCACATCCCGAGGTGGTCGCCTTCTCCGGCACTCCGAGGGTACGGGTATTGTGCGTCAGGCCCGGTCGACCGTCGACCCGACGTCCGGGAGGACAGGAGCCAGACGATGACAAGCCCGGGCGGACCGTTTCCGACGGCTCCGGGGCGCGCCAGGGCCACCCGGCTGCCCCGCGGAGCCCGACGCCGGCAGCTCCTCGACGCCGCGGGGGCCGTCTTCGTCGACCAGGGCTTCCACTCCTCGGGGATGGACGACATCGCCGTCCTCGCCGGCGTCTCCAAGCCTGTGCTCTACCAGCACTTCAACTCCAAGCGGGACCTGTACATCGAGGTCCTGCGTCACCACGTGGACGAGCTGCTCGGCCGCATCCGGGCGGCGCTCGACTCGACCTCCGACAACCGGCGCCGTGTCGAGGCCGCCGTGGACACGTTCTTCGCGTACGCCGATTCCGATACCAAGGGTTTCCGCCTGGTGTTCGCCTCCGAGTCCGGCGACGAGGACGTCCGGCGCGAACTCGACCGCGCCACCGACGGCTGCATCGACGCCGTACACGACCTGGTTCGGGGCGATTCCGGGCTCGACGCGCACCGGTCGCGACTGCTCGCGGTGGGCCTGGTGGGGGCGAGTCGGGTGAGTGCCGGGCACTGGCTCGACGCGGGCCGACCGATCTCCCGCGCCGACGCCGTCTCCACGACGGTCACCCTGTGCTGGGGTGGACTGTCGAAGATCCCCCGCCAGGGCGGGGATCGTTCCGCCAACGACGCCCACCCGCAGGATTCCCGCGCCCACGACTCCTAGGAGAGGAATCCCACCGGGCGGCGCGCCGATTCGCCGATCTCGACGTAGGCGACCCTGTCGGTCGACACGAGATAGCGACGGCCCTTCTCGTCGTCCAGCTCCAGGACCGCCTTGCTCTCCGCGGTGAGAGCGGCCTCGACGCGGGCGTGCACGTCCTCCGGCTTCATGCCGGTCTTGAACACGAGCTCGCGATTGCTGTCGGCGATGCCGATCTTGACCTCCACGGTTACTGCCCTTCTCATCGTCGGCGCCTGTCACGCCATCGTCGGTGTTGCGTGGGACCCAGGCTAGCCCGGACCCTGTGCACCGGGGCGCCACGGGATAGGGTGGGTGCACGTGGATCACACCCGCGCCCGGCCCGTAGTCCGGGCCCCGCACCGAGGATCCACGTGGAAATGTGCGCGCGCCCCGCTCGCCGAGGCCCTCTCTACGACACGGCCCGACCATCCGCGCGCGAGACGAGAAAGGCACCGCCCTGTCCACCACCGATGTGACCACCAGCGAAATCGACGGCATGGCCACGACGACGGCCGTCGTCGACGCCCCGTCCTCCGATTCTTCCCCCAGCTTCGCCGAACTCGGGGTCCGTCCCGAGATCGTCACCGCGCTCGGTGAGCGAGGCATCACCCACACCTTCGCCATCCAGGAACTGACCCTGCCGCTGGCCCTCGCCGGTTCCGACCTGATCGGCCAGGCCCGCACGGGGATGGGCAAGACCTACGGGTTCGGCGTACCGCTCCTGCACCGCATCTCCACGGGCGAGGTGACCCGGGAACTCGACGGCACGCCACGAGCCCTGGTCATCGTGCCCACCCGCGAGTTGTGCGTCCAGGTCACCCAGGACCTCAAGATCGCCGCCACCGGGCTCACCGCCCCGGGCCGGTCGGGGACCCGCCCGCTCAAGGTGCTGTCCATCTACGGTGGCACCCCCTATGAGCAGCAGACCGACGCTCTCGAGAAGGGCGTCGACGTGGTGGTGGGGACCCCCGGGCGACTGCTCGACCTCGCCAACCAGTCGAAGCTGGTGCTCGGCAAGGTCGAGGTGCTCGTCCTCGACGAAGCCGACGAGATGCTCGACCTGGGCTTCCTGCCGGACATCGAGAAACTGCTCCGGATGGTGCCCGACCAGCGTCAGACCATGCTCTTCTCGGCCACCATGCCGGGACCGATCATCACCCTGGCCCGCACGTTCCTCACCAAGCCCACGCACATCCGGGCGGAGGCGGCCGACTCCGGCGCCACGCACGAGAACACCACCCAGTTCGTCTATCGCGCGCACTCCATGGACAAGCCCGAGGTGGTCTCGCGAATCCTGCAGGCCGAGGGACGCGGCGCCACGATGATCTTCTGTCGCACCAAGCGCACGGCACAGAAGGTGGCCGACGACCTGGCCGAGCGGGGATTCCGGGTGGGGGCGATCCACGGAGACCTGGGCCAGGGCGCGCGCGAGAAGTCGCTGACGGCCTTCAGGTCCGGGGACGTCGACGTCCTCGTGGCGACCGACGTGGCGGCGCGCGGCATCGACGTCGACGACGTCACCCACGTCATCAACTACCAGTGCCCCGAGGACGAGAAGACCTACGTCCACCGGATCGGTCGTACCGGACGAGCCGGACGGAAGGGGGTCGCGGTCACGCTCGTCGACTGGGACGACCTCCCGCGCTGGGGCCTGATCGACAAGGCGCTCGGCCTCGGCCACGGCGAGCCCGCCGAGACCTATTCGACGTCTCCTCACCTCCGGACCGACCTCGGCATCCCGGAGGGCGCGGGGGGCCGGATCGGGGCCGCGACCGGGACCGGTTCCGGTCGTCGTCAGTCCGATCGCGACGCCCGGGGATCCGGGCGCGGATCCGGCACTCCCCGTCGGCGCACGCGATCCGGGCAGTCCGGGTCCTCCGGGTCCGGCGATGCGGTCGCGACCTCCGACTCCGGCCCGGCCGGTGGCGACGCCGCGACCGGCGGA
>NZ_JAALDW010000121.1:0-2715 GCF_014145055.1 Dietzia sp. DQ11-38-2 | reverse complement strand
CCTCGTGCTACCGGATGCGTCCGGTGTCCCCGCCGCGCATCATGGCCCGCACAGCACAGCTCCGAGACCATGACGAGGAGACGGGACGAGTGGGACTGATGAGAAGGAATGACGACCTGAACGGAAAGACCATCGTCGTCACGGGAGCCTCCAGCGGCTTCGGGCGTGGCGCCGCGATCGCCCTGGGCGCACGCGGGGCTCACGTCGTCCTGGCCGCCCGGCGCGGTGAGGTGCTCGAGGAGGTGGCCGCCCAGATCGCCGCGTCCGGTGGTTCTGCCGTGGCGGTGCCCACGGACGTCAGCGATTCCGAGGCCGTCGAGAACCTGGCAGCGGCCGCGGAGGAACACTTCGGCCCCATCGACGTGTGGATCAACAACGCCGCGGTCGGTGTGATGGGCCTGTTCTGGGAGGTGCCGCTTGCAGATCACGCCCGACTCGTCGACGTGGATCTCAAGGGAATGATCTTCGGTGCCCACGTGGCACTGCGGCGTTTCACGGCCCGTGGCGAGGGGGTGCTGGTCAACGTGGGATCGGTCGCCGGAGAGGTTCCGCTGGCCTATCAGTCCACCTACTCCGCGGTCAAGGCGGGCATCACGAGCCTCGGTCGTTCCCTCACCGAGGAACTGCGACTGGCCGGGTTGGACGAGACGGTGAAGGTCGGCACGATCCTGCCCTGGGCGGCCGACACCCCGTGGTGGGATCACGTCGGCAACTACACCGGCCACGCGCCGCGGCTGACGGCGATGGACGACCCCGACCTGATCGTGGACGCGATCGTCGACGCCTGTACGAACCCGGACCAGGAACGCCCCGTCGGGCCGAAGGGGCGTGCCGCCCACACTTCGCACCGGGTGTTCCGCGAGCTGACCGAGCGGTTCTCGGGAACGCTCTCCCGGGCCGAGATCGGTAACGGTGCGCGCGTACCGGACACCGCCGGCGCCATCCACGAACCGGTGTCCGTCGGCACCGCTGTTCACGGAGACACCCGGGCGCGGATGGTCGAGGAGGATGCCGACCCCGGTTCGTGAGGGCGGTGGTGCGGGACTGACGGACGTGCGTGGCACCATGTCATCTGTCGACGACGAGGAGCACACATGTCACCAGACTCTGCACCCGCCGCTCTGCATCTTGTCCTGGGTGAGGACGAGTTCCTCACCGAGCGCGCCACGGCCGGTGTCGTGGCGACCGCTCGGGCGGCGGCACCCGCGGGGGAGGACCCCCCCGTCGTCTCTCGGCTGGGCGGGCCGGAGGTCGGTGCGTCGCAGTTGTTCGAACTGCTCTCGCCGTCGTTGTTCGGCGAAGCCCGCATCGTGGTGATCACCGGGGCCGCGGAGCTGGGCAAGGACGCCCAGGCGGCGGTGATGGGCGCGGCCGTCGACCTTCCGGACCGGACCGTCATGGTGGTCCAGCACACCGGTGGCGGACGGGCGAAGTCGCTCGTGCCGGACCTGCGGAAGGCCGGCGCTCAGGAGCACGCGGCCGGAAGAATCTCACGTCACACGGACGTGGTGGGATTCGTGCGCTCGGAGTTCCGTGGCCTCGACGTCCGGGTGGCCCCGGAGGCGTGTGAGGCCCTCGTCGAGGCGGTGGGCACCGACCTGAGGCAGCTGGCGTCGGCATGCGGCCAGCTGGTGGCCGACACCGGGGGGAAGGTCGATGTCGAGGCGGTGCGCCGCTATCACTCCGGTGTCGTGGGCGTCAGTGGTTTCACCGTGGCCGAGCGGGCGGTCACGGGGGACGTGGCCGGGGCGATCGAGGCGCTGGAATGGGCCATGCACACCGGGGTCCCGCACGTCGTGTTGGCAGACGCCCTCGCGGACGCCGTGAACTCCATCGCCATGGTGGGCACGCAACGGGGCACCCCGCCCGCAGAGCTGGCGCGACAGGGGTTGCCCCCGTGGAAGGTCAAGAAGGTCGCCGCGCAGACTCGGTACTGGTCCATCGATACCCTCGGCCGGGCCCTCCAGGTGGTCGCCCGCCTCAACGGGGAGGTCAAGGGTCAGGCGGAGGACACCTCTTACGCACTGGAACGAGCGGTCCGTGCGGTGGGGTCGCTGGCGGGTGCGGCGTAGAACACGACCGGTTGGAACGCGACGAGGGCCCACCACGCGACCTCGATCGGTGCGGGGTGGGCCCTCGGAGCCTCGACGCGGCATTCTCCGCGGGGCTGTGCTCCCCGCGGTGGGGGGGAGCGGGTCGCCTCAGAGTGAGTTGACGGCCTTGGCGAGCGACGACTTCTTGTTGGCGGCCTGGTTCTTGTGGATGACACCCTTGGTGGCGGCCTTGTCGAGCTGACGCGAGGTCGCGACGAGGAGGGCGCCGGCCTTGGCCTTGTCGCCGGCCTCGGTGGCCTCACGCAGGTTGCGGATGGCCGAACGCAGCGCCGACTTGATCGACTGGTTGCGCAGGCGGTTGCGCTCGTTGGTGAGGTTCCGCTTCTTCTGGGACTTGATGTTGGCCACTGGTCACACCTTCGGTCGTGTCTCGACGGCCCCGCGGGGATCCGGTCGATCGGATGTCATGTCTCTCGTCCGCTCGAACGCGCGCTACGCGATCCGGTGGACACCGACGACCGACTTTACCAGCGGCGGCCTCACCGGCCAAAACGCGGCGGCCGGCCCTCGCCGCGTCAGCGCCACCCGTAATCCGAGCGCAGCCGGTCCGCGACCCGCTCGAACGTGCGGCGGGGGCAGACCGCGCCCTCGCGCCGGATGC
>NZ_JAALDW010000120.1:0-5016 GCF_014145055.1 Dietzia sp. DQ11-38-2 | reverse complement strand
CCGGCGGCGGTGCGCAACTCCCCCTCGGCGAGCATGACCGTCGCCCGGATCAGCGCGAGCATCTGGTCCGAGGCGGCGCTGCTCGGACCGGTCACGTCGATGAGCCCTATCAGCTCACCCGAACCGGGGTCGTGCACGGGGGCCGCCGCGCAGCTCCACTCGTGGGCCATCTCGAGGTAGTGCTCGGATCCGCGGACCCGGACCTCGGTGTCGTGCCTGAGCGCGAGGCCCGGTGCGTTGGCCCCGACCGCCTCGTCCGTCCAGACGGCCCCGGGGACGAACGCCATCGACTCGGCTCGTGACCTGACCCCCCGATCCCCGATCACCCGCAGCAGCCGCCCGCGCTCGTCCGCGACGGCGACGATGTGTCCGCTCGACACGACGCCCGGGACGAGGACGGACTCGACCACCGGCAGCACCGACGCCATCCGGTGTTGCGCCACGTGGCGGGAGAGGTCCGGACCCTCCAGCTCGACCGACGGCGCGGCCACCGTGGGGTCGATGCCCCGATGCCTGCTGCGCTCCCACGACTCGGCCACCAGCAGGCTCGCCGTGGATCCCGTGCCCCCGAACATGTCGCCAGTGTAACCCGTATCACAGTATCGGCGATTTCGAACCTGACGCGCCCCTCATAAACGGATCCAAATAGACCGTGCTGGAGACGCACGGCGGCGAACCCTCTACACTTGCCAGTGATACAGGCCACACATGACCTAAGGATCGCAATGACGACCGAGTTCGCCACCCCTCCCGCCACCAAGTCCTTCCCCGTCGAGAACCTCGGCCGGCTCGTGTTCAAGAACGCGGAGGAGGCGCCGAACGACGTCGCGGTACTGCGACTCGTCGGAACCGACTGGACAGAGGTCACCTGCGCCCAGTACCTCCAGGAGGTCAAGGGGGTCGCCAAAGGCCTGATCGCCCGGGGCGTCCAGCCCGGCGACCGCCTGGCCATCATGAGCCACACCCGCTACGAGTGGTCGCTCATCGCCTGGGCCGCGTGGGCGGTCGGCGCCGTCACCGTCCCGATCTACGAGACCTCCTCCTCGGGCCAGTGCGACTGGATCCTCACCGACTCCGGCGCCACCTTCGCCGTGGTCGAGGATCTCGAACTCCGCGAGGTGCTGACGTCCGGCACCGAGTGGAGCGGCGACATCATGGTCATCGAGAACGACCTGGTCGCCCAGCTCACCGCCGCCGGCGCCGACATCTCCGACGAGCAGGTCGAGCAGGCCTCGCTGGCGATGGGCCACGAGGACAGGTGCGCCATCATCTACACCTCGGGCACGACGGGCAACCCCAAGGGTTGCGAGATCCTGCACGGCGGGTTCGGTGGCGTCGTGGTGGCCGTCGAGCAGCAGCTCCAGGACGCGTTCGTCCCCAACAGCCGCACCCTGATCTTCCTGCCGCTGGCCCACGTCCTGGCCCGAATCCTCGAGGTGGCGTGCTTCTACAAGCGCGTCGCCGTGGCCCACGAGCCCGACACCACCAAGGTCGTCGAGCGGCTGTCGGAGGTCCACCCGACCTTCCTCGTGTCGGTCCCGCGCGTGCTCGAGAAGGTCTACAACTCCGCGGCGGGCAAGGCGGAGGCCGCCGGCGGCGCCAAGGCCAAGATCTTCAAGGCCGCGGTGCAGACCGCGATCGACTACTCCACGGCCATCGAGGGCGGCGGGAAGCCGTCCGCGGGCCTGGCGCTCAAGCAGAAGCTGTTCTCCAAGCTCGTCTACTCGAAGCTGCACGAGGCCCTGGGCGGCGAGTGCAACCGCATCATCTCCGGTGGCGGCCCCCTGGGCGCCCGTCTGGGCCACTTCTACCGCGGCGCCGGCTTCGACCTCCTCGAGGGCTACGGCCTCACCGAGTCCTCGGGCGTGCTGACCGTCAACCCGATCGGCCAGGCGAAGATCGGCACGGTGGGTCGGCCGATCCCGGGCGTGACCATCCGGATCGCCGAGGACGGCGAGATCCTGGCCAAGGCCAAGACCCTGTTCAAGGGCTACTGGCAGAACCCGAAGGCCAACGAGGAGGCCTGGACCGGCGAGTGGTACCACACGGGCGACATCGGGCAGCTCGACTCGGACGGTTACCTGTCGATCACCGGCCGCAAGAAGGACCTCATCGTCACCGCCGGTGGCAAGAACGTCTCACCCTCCCAGATGGAGGACCTGCTCTCGGCCGACCCGCTGATCAGCCAGGCCGTGGTGGTGGGTGACAACCGCAACTACATCGCGGCACTGGTCACCATCGACCAGGAGACCTTCCCGGCGTGGCGGGACAAGCACGGCAAGACCGGCGAGGTGGAGGACCTGCTCCAGGACGGTGACCTGGTCGGCGCGATCCAGGACGCCGTGGACCAGGCCAACAAGTCCGTCTCCCGTGCCGAGTCGATCCGCAAGTTCAAGATCCTCGCGGCGGAGTTCTCGGTGGAGAGCGGCGAGCTCACCCCGACGCTCAAGCTCAAGCGCAACGTGGTGCACGACCGCTTCGGCAGCGAGATCGAGGCCCTGTACTCCGGCAACTGACACCCCGACCGCCGGCGCCCGGACCCCACCGCGGGGTACGGGCGCCGCGGCGTTTTTCGGGGCCGGCCGAATTCGCCCGGGCCCGGTCCGGACGGTGGCGGGATCACGTACACTGACCGATAGACAGATCGGTTCATTCTGCAGAACGGAACTCACCAATGGCGAAGATCTACTCCGACATCACCGAGACCATCGGCCACACGCCCCTGGTCCGCCTCAACTCCCTGACCGACGGCCTGGGCGCCACCGTGTTGGCCAAGCTCGAATCCGCCAACCCGGCCGCCAGCGTCAAGGACCGCATCGGCGCCGCGATCATCGACGACGCGGTCGCCTCCGGCGCCCTCAAGCCCGGCGGCACCATCGTCGAGGGCACCTCCGGTAACACCGGTATCGCACTGTCCATGGTCGCGTCCGCACGCGGGTTCAAGGCCGTCCTGGTCATGCCCGACACCATGTCGGTCGAGCGCCGCGCCGTCATGCGCGCCTACGGGGCCGAGCTCATCCTCACCCCGGGCTCCGAGGGCATGAAGGGCGCGGTGGCCAAGGCCGAGGAGATCGCCAACACCCGCGAGAACGCCGTTCTCGCCCGACAGTTCGCCAACCCGGCCAACCCGGACGTGCACCGTCGGACCAGCGGCCCCGAGGTCTGGGAGGACACCGACGGAGAGGTCGACATCTTCGTGGCCGGCATCGGGACCGGCGGCACCATCACCGGCGCCGGCGGCTACCTCCGCGAGCAGAAGCCGGACATAAAGATCGTGGCCGTCGAGCCCAAGGACTCCCCGCTTCTCACCGAGGGCAAGGCCGGGCCGCACAAGATCCAGGGCCTCGGCGCCAACTTCGTCCCCGAGATCCTCAACCGCGAGATCTACGACGAGGTCATCGACGTCACCCTCGACGACTCGCTGCGGATCGCCAAGCGCCTGGGCAGCGAGGAGGGCATCCTCGCCGGCATCTCCTCCGGCGCCAACGTGTGGGCCGCGCTCGAACTGGCCAAGCGCCCGGAGAACGCCGGCAAGACCATCGTGGTGATCGTGTGCGACTACGGCGAGCGCTACGTGTCCACCATGCTGTTCGAGGACTACCGCGACTGATGACCGACCCGACTCCGTCGACCGCGGACGCGCCCGCGGCGGGGATCCTGCGCACCCTGCGCGAGGACCTCGCCGCGGCGCGTGCCCACGACCCGGCGGCCCGGGGAGATGTCGAGAACGCGATCGTCTACTCCGGGCTGCACGCGATCTGGTCCCACCGCCTCTCCCATCGCCTGTGGGTGGCCGGCGGGGCCGGCCGGTTCGCGGCCCGCGTCCTGAGCCAGTTCACCCGGTTCCTCACCGGGATCGAGATCCATCCCGGTGCCACCATCGGTCGACGGTTCTTCATCGACCACGGGATGGGTGTGGTCATCGGGGAGACCGCGGAGATCGGTGACGACTGCATGCTGTACCACGGGGTCACCCTGGGCGGTGTCTCGCTCAAGCAGGTCAAGCGCCACCCCACCCTGGGCGACCGCGTGACCGTGGGGGCCGGGGCCAAGATCCTGGGCCCCGTCGAGATCGGCTCGGACTCCTCGGTCGGCGCCAACGCCGTCGTGGTCAAGGACGCCCCGGCGAACTCGATCATCGTGGGCGTACCGGGCGTCGCCACGCCGGCCAAGGAGTCGAAGGAGGAGTTGCGCGACGCGCAGTTCTACATCGATCCCGCCATCTACATCTGACCCTCGCCACTCCGGTCTCCCCGACGACGCTCCTGATCGCGTCGGCGGGGTGGCCTGAGTCGTCTCGTGAGGGTTAGGATCGCCGTCATCGCACCGGCAGGATCGAGGTGACCGGCACCGTGACGCAGATGCGAGCCTGGGTGGTCCGCGAACCGGGCCCCCTGGCGGAGTCGCCCCTGGACTTCGTCGACACGCCCGTTCCCGAGCCCGGGCCGGGAGAGGTCCTGCTCCGCGTTCTCACGTGCGGGGTCTGCCGCACCGATCTTCACGTCGCCACGGGTGACCTCCCGGTCCGACGACCGCGGGTGGTGCCCGGCCACGAGATCGTCGGAGAGGTGGTGGGTTCGGGACCCGGGTGCGTCCGGTTCCTCACCGGTGACCGGGTGGGCGTCCCCTGGCTGCGGGGCACCTGCGGGAGTTGCGGTGCCTGCCGGTCCGGACGGGAGAACCTGTGCGCGCGGTCCCGCTACACCGGATGGGATGCCGACGGCGGCTACGCGGAGTTCACGACGGTCCCCGAGGCGTTCGCCTACGCCCTTCCCGACGGGATCGACGACCTCTCGGCCGCGCCGCTGCTGTGCGCGGGCATCATCGGTTACCGTGCGCTCAAGCGTGCGGCGCTCCCGCCGGGCGGCAGGCTGGGCGTCTACGGCTTCGGCGGTTCCGCTCATCTCACCGCGCAACTCGCTCTCGCGCAGGGGGCAGAGGTCCACGTGCTCACCCGGGGCGAGGGCGCGCGCCGGTTGGCACTCGAGCTCGGCGCGGCCTCGGCCGGGGACGCCC
>NZ_JAALDW010000119.1:0-39308 GCF_014145055.1 Dietzia sp. DQ11-38-2 | reverse complement strand
ACCACTCTATGGGGCACTACTACCTTGGCCGGGGTCATCTTGTACGGGCGACCGCCCTTGCGACCTCGAGCTCGCGCCGACTCCAGCCCGGCTTTAGTGCGCTCCGAGATGAGTTCGCGTTCGAACTCGGCTAGCGCGGCGAAGATGCCGAACACCAGTTTTCCGGATGCGGTGGTGGTGTCGATCGCCGCGCCCTGCCCGGTCAAGACCTTCAGGCCTACGCCTCGCTCGGTCAGATCGTGAACGATGTTGACCAGGTGCCGGAGGTCTCGGCCGAGTCTATCCAGCTTCCACACGATCAAGGTGTCGCCGGATCGGAGAGCTTTCAAGCAGGAGGCCAGCTCTGGCCGATCCTCCTTCTTGCCGGAGGCTTTGTCCTCATACAGGGCATCGGTCTCGACGCCAGCCGAAAGCAACGCATCCCGTTGTAGATCCGTGCTCTGAGAACCGTCGGCTTTCGAGACCCGCATGTACCCGACTAACACTGCCGCCACCTCCGTCACTTATTCGTTCGTTTACGTGACAGGATCTCAGCCTCTTGGCGACGGATCGAAAGGAGTCACTTAATCCGTCACTCATTCTACGTCATGTAAATGGTGGTGACGATGGTTATTGTGACTGGGGGAGTGGGAATGTCGTTATCGTCGCCGACCCGTCGCCCATCTTTGAGAACAGGGCTATTGAGCAGAAGGCGCCGAGGTGCACACGAGTATTGAACTACCAGCGTTCAGAACCTGACAGCACTACGCCAGGTGAGATCTAGGTTGATGTGCCGCCGACTTCTGAATCTGACAAGAGAGGCGGCTGACTCATGAACGGTCGTTTGCGGAACACCCTGCGATGTCGACCGCGGGCGAGAATCAACCGCCTGGGGGATGGATAGGTGGGAGGCTAGTGGGAGCGTCGAGTAGCGCCACGGGGAGGCTTGCATCCTCGCTTCACAGTCGTCGCGTCTGACCAAGAAAGGAAACCGGGTGGCCGACCTCCTTGACCTCGAGTACCCATTCACAGGTCGATGGCTCGTCCAGAACAGCCCGGCCAATCGCGTGCCCAGCCACGGCACAGCGTTGTTCGCGACGTCGTACGCGATCGACTTCGTGCCCGTCAACGACGCGGGACGCTCCGCGCCCATCACGCTCGGCTCGTTGCTGCGCTCCGAACGCCCGGAGCGATTCCCGGGCTTCGGGCGCAGCGTGCTGGCACCTGTGCAGGGAGTCGTGATCGCAGCACACGACGTCGAGCCGGACCATCCCGCGCATCGCGGATTCCCCTCGATCGGCTACGCCCTCACCCAGCAACGTCGAGCACAGGCAGGATGGGTAGCGCTTGCCGGCAACCACGTCTTCATCGAAAGCGGCGGAATCGTGGTAGCCCTCTGCCATCTCGTCCATGGCAGCGTGCGCGTACAGCCAGGACAGCACGTACAGGTCGGTGACGTGCTCGGGCAATGCGGGAACTCCGGGAACAGCACCGAACCGCACGTTCATGTCCAAGCGATCGACACCGCTGACATCGCTCGCGCCAATGCAGTCCGCCTCACCTTCAACGGCTTGCTCCCACGCAATGGCGACGTCATCGACGCCACCGCGTGACGGCATCCCGCGCACCTAGGATCCGACCCTCCTTCGATCCCGTCGCTGGATACGGGCAACTGCTGAGCTGGTCGCGAAGACCCGAGAGGATCGCTCGACACCGGTACGAGGCCGCCGCCGCGTTGACGTGGTAACCCGGCTGGAAGGTCGCTGTCTCGGCAACCACTCGCCGACGGGATCAACGCGGCCGACACAGCGGCGCCGGACACTTAGCAGCGAGACCTTCGTGACAGCTGCCACTGCGGCTCACACACAACCGGATATCGCTGAGTTGACTGCTGCTCAGCCCTAGTCTCGTGGTCACGTCCCCTCGAGCTTCGGACGCGACATTCACCGTCGCGAAGAACGCGTCATCTATCGGAGCAAGTCACAGGCCGGTGTCTAGGGCGGGGCCGAGTGTCTTGAAAAACTGTAGGTTTTTAAGGCACATTCACGGCGCCAGGCGGGCCGCCGCGGGAGCCCTCGTCCACCCCGCTGGGGCCGCGGGTTTCAGGCGCAGCATGACGTCGGCATCTGGTTTCGGAAGAGGCCGGCCACGATGCGCAGGCTTTCGCTCATGGTCAGGTACGGCGCCCAGGTGTCGGCCAGATCGTCGACGGTCATGCCGCTTTTGATGGCGTAGGTGGCCGCCAGCATGATCTCCCCGGCCCCGTCCGCCAGAGCGTGCACGCCCAGAACCTTGCCGCTCACGGCGTCGGCGACGAGCTTCACCGCCCCGCGGGTGTCGTGCTGGACGAGCGCCCGGGGGACATCGGACAGGTCCAGGACGCGGCAGTCGCACGCGTGCCCTCGGGTGAGGGCCTCGTCCTCGGTCAACCCCGCCGAGGCCAGCTGGGGCCGGGTGAACACGACCGCAGGAAAGCCGGCGTAGTCGACCCGAGCTGCCGGCGGGTACCTGTCCTCGGTCAGGGCGTTGAGCGCGGCGGCCCGACCGCCGGCGGCGGCGGCGTAGACGTACTGGGGAGCCCCCGAGACGTCACCGGCGGCCCAGACGCGCGGGTTGGAGGTGCGCTGGGTCTGGTCGACCACGACGAAGCCGCGCTCGTCCACGTCCACACCGGCAGCGGCCAGGTTCAGGCCGTCGGTGCGGGGCAGGCGTCCGGTGGCCACCAGGACCTGCGCGCCGCGCACCTGTTCGCCCGAGTCCGTGGTCACCACCACCTCTCCTGCGGGGCCTAGTTCGCGGGCCACAGTGGTCGCGCGCTCTTCGACCACGGTGATGCCGTCGTCGGTGAAGACTTCCCGAAGTCTCTGGGCCAGCTCCGGCTCGGCGTGCGGCGCCAGACGCCCGACCACAGAGACCCGGGTGCCGAGGTGAGCGAACAGCTGGGCCTGCTCCATCCCGACGTACCCGCCACCGATAACGACCAGGGACTCAGGCAGCTCGGTCAGCTGCATCGCGGTGGTGGACGTCAGCCGGTCCACAGAGTCGAGACCGACCACCTCCGGGATGGCGGGGGTGGCACCGGTGGCGACCAGATAGGCCCGGGCCCGCAGCGCCTGGCCGTCGACGGCCAGGGTGTCCCCGTCCAGGAAGCTGGCCTGGCCTGGGCGGACCTGGAAGCCGTAGGCAGCGGCCACATCGGCGTACTTCGCATCACGCAGGCGCTCGATGAGTGCGTCCTTCTGGGCCACCAGATCGCCGAGGTTCACCGGTGCGGCTGACGTTGGGGCACCTTTGAAGGGATTGGTGAGCGCGGCGTGCCGGGCCCCGGCGGCCGCCAGGAGCGTCTTGGACGGCACGCAGCCGATGTTCACGCACGTCCCGCCCAGAACACCGCGCTCAACCAGCACGACGCTCTTACCGGCCTGGCTGGCCGCGATGGCGGCGGACATCGCCGCGCCTCCTGAGCCGATCACGGCCAGATCGACGTCGTAGTCCACACCCATTTGCCCACCTTCCTTCGCGTGACCCCTCTTCAGCGTCCATAGTGGACGTTCCAGCGCAGGGGAAGGTCAAGGCGAACATGGACGAGAGCCGAGAAAGGGGCCACTGTGCGCATCGGTGAGTTGGCCGTGGCCAGCGGCACCACAACCAAGACGCTGCGCTTCTACGAAGAAGCCGGCCTACTACCTGCGCCTGAGCGCACCGCCAACGGATACCGCGACTACACCCCTGCGGCCCTGGCGCGCCTGGACTTCGTTCGCCGCGGCCGCACCGCTGGGCTCACCCTGGCCCAGATTCGCGAGATCCTCGACATCCGCGACGCCGGAGTCGCACCCTGCCAGCACGTGCACGCCCTGCTCGAAGCCCACCTGGGCGACCTGGACCGCCAAATCGCCGACCTGCAAGCACTGCGACACACCGTCGCGCACCTTCACCACAGTGCCACCACCAGCGACCCCACCAAATGCGACACCACGACCGTCTGCCGCTATCTGTGACCAGACCGGTGCTCGCGTGTATCGCCATGAGCAGATGCCGCCACAGAGCGTCGACAGAACCCCGCCATATAACGGCGAAAGCCACAGTGTGTTTTGCTATTTATGAAACGTCGTCCCGTTGGGTCTAGGGTGTATTGATACATCTGCTCGGCGAAAGGGTCTTCTGGTGGCTGATCGGATCGGGACATTGCTTGACCGTTCGGGTGACGGTGGCGAGGAGGTGCTCATCGTTGTTTGGGACGCCCTTCGGAAAGCGCGGTTCTGATGATCGGGTAGCGGTCGGACGGGCATCGGATAGCGGCATCTGCCCGTCCGACCGCTGGGCCGCTATGGCGTTGCCGTGGCGAGGTGTCGTCTCATGTTCGGGCCGTCGAGGGCGATGATCTCGGCGCCGGCGACGATCCGGTTGAGGATCGATTCGGCGATGACCGCGTCTTGGAGCGACTTGTACCAATCGGGCGGATCGAACTGCGAGGTCACCAGAGTCGAGCCCCGGCCTTCCCGAGCGGCAAGGATGTTGAGCAGCTCCGCCGCTGTGTGCGGAGCCACCGGCGTGGTCAGGAAGTCATCGAGAACCAGCAGGTCGCAGTTGTGCAGGTCGGTGAGGAAGTCCAGCCTGCGCTGCGAGGTCGGCTCCAGAACGGCGAGCCGGTTGGCCAGGTCGTCGAGTCGGAAGAACCTCGCGGTGTAGTACTTTCGGCACGCGGCATTGAGCAGTGCCTGGGCGAGGTAGGTCTTGCCCACGCTGGACTGGCCGAGCACGACGAGATTACGAGTGGCGTCGATCCATTGACAGCTGGAAAGTCGTGCGATTAGCTCGCGGTTGACGTTGCGGTCAGGCAGGTAGCGGATCTCTTCTACGCAGGCGTCAGGGTTTGGCGATCTGGAGGCCTTGAGTAGTTTCTGGGTCCGGCGTTCCTGCCTGGCCGTGATCTCTTTGTCCAGGGCGTGGAAGATCTTCTCCGAGAAGGTCCACTCGTCGCAGGCGGGATCGTTGGCCAAGTCGATGACGGTCTGGCCGAACGCGGTCATCCGCAACTGGGTGAACAGTGGCATGTCGGCGTCGGTGAGATGACGATCAGTCACTGCAGCTCCTCCTGCCCCGCGGTGCCGCTGCTCGGGCTCGGGCCTCCTGTGAGGGCGGCGAGGCTGAACTGCTCGGGCCCGGCCAGATGCGCCCCGGTGGTATCTCGCCGACCCGGTGGCGGCTCCAGCCGGTCCGTCGTAGCCGCCACCGCCGGCTGCGTGGTGGTGGGCCGGGCGGCGGCCTGGGTCCTCAGGGCCGCCAGCTGCTGCTTGACGGCGGTGTAGCTGATCGCCCGGCGGGAGGTCTCGGAGACGAGTTGGCCACAGGCCCGCTCGAGCAGCATCTTGTTGTCCCCGCGGGCCAGGGCGAGGATGTTCTGGCACGAGCGATAGCCCTGAGCCTCGATCCGCTGGCGATCGAGGACCTCGCTGATCGCGGCGACGGTGTGCGGTCCGATCTTGTGGGCCTGGCGCACGAAGTACGCCCGCGACCATAGGTCCGAGGTCTGCAGATGCTGCGCGGGAACATGGTCAGGGTCGGTCACGAAGGAATGTCGCCTACCGGAGACGGCGTGGGAGGCGATGACCTCCCCGCCAGCCATGACCGTGAGTGTGGGGCCGGTGATCTTCACATCGACGTGCTGGCCAGCGAAGGTGTAGGGCACCGAGTACTTCACCGTGGCGATCTCCACGTGGTAATCCCTGTTGACCTTGGACTTCTTCCAGATGACTGGCTGCCAGCGGGCCTCGGGAAGGTCGAACAGTTCCGACTGCTCGTGCTCGGTGAACAGCTCCCGGCGGCTGGTCTTCTGGCCGCGGAACGGGGTCCGGTCGTTGATCGCCTCCACCTCGGCGGCGATCGCGTCGTTCGCATCGTCCAGGCTCGCGAAGCGCCGATCGGCCAGGCGTCCAATCACCCAGTTCGTCACCACTTTCACTCCGGCCTCGACGTTCCCCTTGTCTGTCGGGCGCACCGGCCGAGTGGGCACGGCAGCGGTCTGGTGATACTCGAGGAAGTCCCGGTACTCACGGTTGACCTCGCGGGCCCGGTCACCGCGGGCGATCTGGTTCGACGCCGTCGAGGCGTTGTCCGGGACGATCACCTGCGCCGCGCCGCCGAAGTACTCGAACGCCCGCAAGTGCGCGTCGAGCCAGTTCGGCATCTTCTCGTCCAGACAGCCGCAGGCGAAGACCATCCCCGAGTACGGAAGCGACGCCACGAACACCGACACTGTGGTCTTGGTGCCGGTGACGGGATCGAAGATGGCCATCTTCGTGCCCGCCCAGTCGACTTGCATCGTGTGCCCGGGCACGTGCGTGATCCGCATCGTCAGCTCGTTGACCTCGACGTACTCGCCGATGATCTGGCAGAACCGCTGGTAGCTGTAGTGCCGCTGCCCCGGCGTGCCGTCAGTGTCGAGGTAGTTGGCCCACAGCACCCGCAGCGGCAGCTTCTTCTTGCCCGTGCGCTTCTTCACGGCAGCCGCCACGTCGAAGGCGACGAACTCCTTCGACGGCGTCTTGCGCCCATCGGCGAACAAGACGTCGATCTCCTCGACGCTGAGCGCCTCGACCTGGCTCGTGGCGGTCAACCCGTGCTCGTGGCAGACCTTCTTCGCCTTCGCGACCGTGCGATGCGAGCAACCCGCGATCGCCTCGATGTCCCGGTAGGACCTGTCCTGCAGCAGTAGCGACATCACCAATCGGTAATCAGTCACCCGTGCCTCCTGTTCGGATCCACGCGCAGCCTGGTTGCCACGCGTAGAACCGACACGAGCACACGAGGACCGGCACCGCTATCCGATGCTCATACTCGCGCTACCCGATCATCAGAACCCTGCTATCCGAAGCACGTCCCTAACACTCATCGTCAGCCGCGGGAAGATGCGGACTCGGTTCCGTCGCCGAGACGAGTTGGACTGGAGCCTTCGGGTGGAGTCAACGGACTCGGAGAACATCGTCGAGGAGAAGCCGAAGCCGGATCCGACGTCGGTTCGCCGGGCCTCGCGTCCACGCGGTCAGCGGGTGGCGTATGTGCGGGTGTCGGCTGCGGATCAGAATGAGGCGCGTCAGCTCGAGGCGGTGGGGGAGTGCGACCGGGCCTACGTCGAGAAACAGTCCGCTCGCTCGCGTGCCGATCGCGTGAAGCTCGAAGAGTGCATTAGGTATCTCCGGGACGGTGACGAGCTGGTGGTCGCGTCAATGGACAGACTCGCTCGTTCCCTGGTCGATCTCAAGCAGATCGTTGGTGAGGTCACTGCCAAGGGCGCGAGTGTGGAGTTTGTCCATGAACGGGCTACCTACGCCGCCGGCGCCCAAGATCCTCGAGCCGATCTGATGCTTTCGCTGCTCGGGGCGTTCGCCGAGTTCGAGCGGGCCATCATTCGTGAACGTCAGGCCGAGGGCATTGCCATCGCTAAGGCGAAGGGCAAGTACAAGGGTCGTAAGCGAGTCCTGACCGCCGAGCAGGTCGACAAAGCCCGGGCCCGCATCGAGGCAGGGGAGGGGCCATCAGTGATCGCCCGCAATCTCGGAGTTGGCCGATCCACGCTCTACCGCGCACTACAGCGCGTTGAAGCGGGCGGGCGTGGACGCACCAGCCACTGACCCCCGCCCTGAAGATGGTGGGTATCGCTAGCCACAGCAGCTCGACCGCCGAGATTCGGCACTCGGGAGGGACCGCGGTTCTTGCTGACCTTGCGCAGTTTCTCCAGGCACGAGTCAGTGCAGCCGGAAGCCGGACGGGCCACCTATCCGACGCTGTCCCGGTGTGGCGGTGCTGTGGAACTGGCCGTGGTCTTGTGGTCGCGCGGAGCAGTGCCCGGGGCAAGGATCGCTAGCAAGACTGCGGCTGCGGCGGTGAGGATTGCCAACGTAAGTGTGGCCTGACTGCTGCCGTTGACAAATGCCTCTTTGGCGTAGTCGACCAATGGTTGCGCCATTGGTCCGGCTTGTGCGGCGATCTCTAGGGCGGCGGCCAGGGAGTCGGAGACCGGACCGCGGGCAGGTTCGGGTAACTGAGGCAGGGCGGGTTGGATGTGGCGGGTGTATCCGGCGGCCAGCACACTGCCGGCCACTGCGATCCCCATCGCAGCGCCGATCTCGCGGGCCGCATCGTTGACTGCGGCGGCGACCCCGTGTTTGCTCTCCGGAGTTTCGGCGATGATCGCGTAGGTCGCTGGGGCTGTGCATAGTCCGAGCCCTGCGCTCATGATCAACAGCGGCCATAGCAGGTCGAGGTAACGTGCGTCGACGGTCATCCGGCTGACCAGCATCAGGCCAACTGCGATGGTCACCAGACCGGCGACGGTCATCACTCGTAGTCCAAATCGCTGTGACAGTCGGGGGGCGATCACCGAGATCACGATCAGGGGGACCGTCATCGGCACCAATCCCAACGCCGAGGCCAGCGGTCCGTATCCCAGGATCAGTTGCAGGTACTGCACCAGGAGTAGGAATACCCCGAAAGTGACCAAGAATTGGATGGCCACCGACAACGAGCCGGCGCTGAAGCCGCGCTTGGCGAACAACCGAACATCCAACAAGGGGGCCGAGGATCGCAGCTCAATCAGGATAAAAAAGGCTGTCGCCAACATGCCGGCCCCGGCGCTGGCGAGAACGATCGGGTCGGCCCAACCCCGCGCTGGAAACTCGATCGTGGCGAATACGATTCCCGCAACCGCGACTGCAGCTGCCGCCGCGCCCACCCAGTCCACGGGAGGGTGATCATGCTGGCTGGACTCAGCGATCGTGCATGCCAGCGCGGCCAGTAGGGCTCCCGCTGCGGTCAGTCCAACAAATACCGACACCCACGACCAGCGCTCAAGCAACACCCCGGCGCCGAGGATGCCTAACACTGCTCCGGAGCCGGCGACTCCAGCCCACACACCTACTGCTCGGCCGCGATGAACGGCGGCAAAACCAGCAGTCAGAATCGAGAGCGTCGAGGGCATTACCAGCGCAGCGCCCGCCCCGGCAATCGCTCGCGCAGCGATCAACCACGCCGGGTCAGACAGCAGTAGGGGAAGTGCGGACGCCAAGGTGAATATCACCAGACCTATTACGAGAACCGCCCGTCTGCCGTAGCGGTCACCGATCGCTCCAGCGGGCAGGACCAGGCACGCCAGTACCAGCGTGTAGCCATCGACGATCCAGGTCAGCTGGGCTTGCGTCGCTCCAGTCTCTACCGCAATCTGCGGTAATGCCGAATACAGCGCGGCCATGGCCGCGACCACCAACGCCACGGCCAGGCACGACACCGTGAGCATCCACCATTCAGCTCGGGTCCACCGGGATGACTCGGTGATGGTCTGTTGCGGTGAGTTCATCGCCGGCCCCTTGCTGTGAGATGGTCGGTCTTGGTCTGAGACAAGTAGTATCACAGTATCCGGCTGGCTGGACAGGTTAGCTTGGACGAGAAGTGACCGTCGGCCGAAGGGGGAGAGCGTGAACGACTGGAGTGCTGACCGGCCCGCTACGGACGACGATCAGCTCGATCCGCGACTGCTGCGCTCACGAAAACGATTGCTCGACGCTGCTACGCATCTTCTGAGCACTGGCGGTGTAGAGGCGGTTACCGTCGAGGCGGTCACTCGAATGTCAAAGGTTGCGCGGGCCACGCTCTATCGGCATTTCGGCGGCACCGCCCAGTTGCTTGCAGCGTCCTTCGAGCGGCTGTTGCCTCGCGTCGAGGTCTCTACCGCCAGTGGGTCGGTACGCGACCAACTCATCGCGCTTCTCACGGCCCAAGCTGACCTGATTGACCAGGCGCCGCTGAACATTACAACTCTGGCTTGGCTGTCAATCGGATCAGTCGGCGGCAGCGATCCTGCCGATTCGGCCGCGATCACCTCACTGCGCAGTCGAGTCATCGAGGAATACCGGCAGCCCTTTGACCGCATCCTCACACAGCCTGACGTTCGAGCACAGCTCGGCAACGTCGACACCACCTTCGCGATCGTTCAACTCCTGGGTCCCGTCGTGTTCGCTCGCCTTACTGGGCTCTGCACCGTCGACCACGACGGATGCGTGCAACTCGTTGATGATTTTCTTGCTGCCCGCAAGCAGGGAGGCGAACCCATCCCGGCCGAATCCAGCCACGGCCTGAACCGCCCTGGCGCCGGCGGATCTCGCTAAATCGGGGCTTCTTCTTGTCGGATGGGTGTGACCGCTCGATCGCCGAGGTCGCTGGGGAGGTGGCGAGGCAACCCTAGAGCCCGGTCGTTTCGGTGCGTGCTGCGGCGAGCCATCCGCTGCAGTCTGAGTGCGGCCGGAACTTCTACCGTCCAGTTTTGACTTCCCGATTAGTCAGGCTGCTGCAAGCGATCGCGAAGCTGACTCCAGAGCTTCAGCCAGTTGAAGCTCGAGCGTGGGCAGGAGGCTAACCGCCGAAGCCACACGTTCCAGCCGAGTACGCACATCGACCTCGTGCTCGATCCCGGCTCGGCCGGCCTCCGTCCATGTCTGTGCACAGTGTCTGGCGACTACGGCGAGATCTTCGGTCGCGAGGTCACCGGTCAAACGTGCCACGTCCGCGCAGCCGTCAGCGAGCAGCTTTCGGAACAGGCCACCTCCGGTGCCGGCCTTCTCGATGAAAGCGCTCAAGCTGAATAAGAGGATCTCGAGTTCGTCAGCCGGTAGATGGGACCAAGTCCGGACATCAGCGGCGAGCTGGGCGACCGCTGCTAAGCCTTCGGAACCGCTCACCGCGGTCGTGAGATCGACGACTCCGGGCGGAGTTGGGTGGCGCATGTTCGCTGCCGATTGACGGAAAGCCGCTGCGGCAACCTGCGCAAGGTCTGGTAACTCATGCGGCCAGGCGATGCGGTACGTGGTGTGACGTGTCGGTTGTGGGAATGACATCGACGACCGTGCTCGAGCGAGAGCGTCGAACGAAACCTTTTGGACCTCGGCACGGTCGTTGTCAACAACGAAGGCGATCCTCTCCGCCTCGTCGTAACCAATTACCACGATATCGTGGCGACTCATTTGGAGCCGAACCCGCAGGTAGGGCAACTCTGCAATGTCGCCCCATATCAGGGCTGGCCTTCCGGCATCGATCTCCTGGCTGATCCACGACCATCCTTCTCGGGGATCGTCGGTCGTGAGCACTTGGACCTGTGCGCCCAGTCGATGGGGGAGATCTACTTCGAAATCGGAGTCTCTCCCTACCAGATAAAGCGGTGGGAAGAGGTCGCTCGAGTGCAAGTAGGACAGGCCAAGTGACCCCCCGAGGGTGAAGACGAGACCTTCCTCGGGCGGTTCTTCCCAGCCGAGGCCTTGCCAGTGCAGGAGGTCTCGCATCGCGGCTGAGCCGCAGTGCCCCCCGACCCGGTGTGGATAGTTCTCGATGAGCGTCTGGCGAGTCATCAGAGTTCCTTTCTGAACGGCGGGCGGGTACGAACCGGGCTCTTGCTGCGCCAGTGGGATGTCAGCGCCGTTCGTCGAGGCTCCGCCGCTGACCGTGCGAGTCTCGCTCGGGACTGGCTTACCCATTGCGCAAGGAATCGGGAGAACCCGTATGGGCGAAATCGGTCCGGACGAAAGGACGCTGCTGTGTGATGACCTGTTTGCTGAGCATGAAATCACGGGGACGATTGATGCAGTCTGCAGCAAGGAGTTCGCCATCACGGAGGTAGAAGCAGCTGAAGTCGCGGTCCCGGGTGGGGTCACCGCTGAGGACGACTTCGTCGTAACCGGTGTTGAGACCGGCGATCTGCAGCTTGAGATCGTATTGATCTGACCAGAACCAGGGCAGCGACACTGCGCTCTTGGACTTCCCGCAAAGGGTAGCCGCGGCGAGTTTCGCCTGATCGGTTGCTCCGGGTACGCACTCCAGCCGGACTCGGCGACCGTATCGAGAGATGTACTTGCTGGCACAGTCTCCGGCGGCAACGATGGCTGGGTCACTGGTTCGGGCGTGCTCGTCGATCACCACACCATCGTTCAGGGTCAAGCCCGCCGCCTCGGCGAGTTCTGTTCTCGGTTCAACACCGATACCCACGATGACCAGATCAGTCGGAATCGACTCGCCAGTAGATAGTGTGACCTCGCGGACGCAATCGTCTCCGACTAATGCTGCGACTTTGGCGCCCGTTCGGATATCGATGCCCTCCTCTCGGTGGATCCGCTCGAAGAACGTTGATACGTCGGGAGCAGTGACCCGCTCGAGGACGCGAGTGGTCGCCTCGAGCACGGTGACTTCCAGGCCCAGTGCCCGTAGTGAGGCGGCCGTCTCAAGTCCGATGTAGCCGCCCCCGACGATCACCACCCGCCGCCCGGGGGCGGCGGACGTGCGGATCAACTCGACGTCTGCGGCGGTACGAAGGTAATGGACCCCGGCGAGCTCGGCCCCAGGAACGCGGAGCTGACGAGGGCGGGCTCCCGTGCACAGCGCGAGCTTGTCGTATGTCAGTGTGTCGCCGGTGCTCATAACGATGTGCCCAGCCGAGCGGTCGATCGCCTCCACGTGCGCGTTGAGAAGCTGGATTCGCTGCTTGGAGTAGAAGTCCGAACTGCGGATGGTGATCTCGTCGAGGGTGGTTTTCCCGGCGAGATACGCCTTCGACAGTGGCGGGCGCTGGTAGGGCACCGTGGGCTCCTCGCCGATGAGGACGATCTCACCGCTCCACCCGTCCTGCCGTAGGCTCGCCGCGAGTTGGGCTCCGGCATGGCTGGCACCGATGATGAGGGCTCGCTGCGATGTCATGTTCCGGATTTCGGGGTGAGGCGCACCATCATCTTGCTGATACCCCGCACGAAGTTGGACTGCACGTACTCGGGTTCGCCGACGACCTCGATGTTCTCGAAGCGGGGGAGCAGCTCTTCCCAGAGGATCCGCAGCTGCATTTCGGCCAGTCGGTTGCCCATGCACCGGTGTACGCCGAACCCGAAGGAGATGTGGTTGCGGACGTTGGCCCGGTCGATGATGAAGTCATCGGGCCGCTCGAACACACGCTCGTCGCGGTTGCCTGAGGCGTACCACATCACGACCTTGTCACCCTTACGGATGAACTGACCGTTCAAGATAGTGTCAGTCTTGGCGATTCGGCGCATGTAGGCCAGCGGCGTTTGCCACCGGATTATCTCGGAGACCATGTTGGGGATCAGGTCAGGGTTGGACTTGAGCTTTTCGAACTGGTCTGGGAACCGGTTCAGCGCCAGAACGCCACCACTCATCGAGTTCCGGGTCGTGTCGTTCCCTCCGACGATCAACAGCACAAAGTTGCCCATGAATTCCATCGGGCGGTCGATCAGATCCTTGGTGTTCTCGTTGCTCTGCAGCATGGTGACCAGGTCGAAACCGGGTTCCTCCCCCTCTGCTAACCGAGCCTTCTTGTCGTACCACAGAGAACTCAGACCGCTCGCCATCTCGCGCATTCCGTCGAACGTCTCGTCGAGGTCCGCAGGACCACCGTTCGCTTCCTCGAACGAAGTTGCAATATCTGACCAGTACACGAGTTTGTGACGTTCCTCGTATGGGAAGTCCAAGAGCGTCGCGAGCATTCGAGCTGTCAGTTCGATCGAGACAGCCTGGACCCAATCGAACGGCTGATTCACCGGCAAGTCGTCTAGTACCTCGCGAACCCGAGACCGAATGAGCGTCTCCATCTCGCGCAGGTTCTTCGGCGCCACCACCCCCTGCACAGCTGCTCGCTGCACGTCGTGGCGCGGTGGGTCCATCGCGATGAACATCTCAATATCGAGAAAACGAGGCGGGGCCCCGATCACTATCATCGGCTCGGCGGAGAAGACCTCATGGTTCTTATCGACCGCGATGATGTCTTCATGTCGGGTCACTGACCAGAACGGCCCGAACGCACTGTTGGGCTGAAAGTGGACCGGAGCCTCGTTTCGCAGGCGCTCATAGTAGGACTGCCAGCGGCCTTGGCGATAGAGAAAGGGATTACTGAGGTCGATGTCGGCGAGCTCGACATCCTCGACGGGAGGAATGGGACTCTCTACGAAGAGCTTCTTCCCATTCGTCCTTGTCACCCAGCGCCGAGTCCTGTCGTACAGATGGGCGCCCCGGATCTGAAGATCCATCGGGATGGCCGACCGGATTCTGTCCCCGACTTCTACATGATTGCTTGACACGACTCTTGATCCCTTCGTCGTTACATCTGGAACTCTGGCACCTGGACGACCAGGCCGTCCCAATCCGCGGACGCGGTCATCTGGCACGACAGTCGAGAGGTCGGCAGCCTTTCCGGGTTCATTGCGAGCATTTCCTCTTCACTTGCTCCCGAGAGGCCGACCTGTTCGGACCACTGCGGATCAACGATGACATGACACGTGCCGCACGCGGCTTCGCCTCCGCAGTCAGCGTCAATCCCGGGCACCGCGTTGTTGACGGCGATCCGCATGAGTGACTGCCCCTCCTCTAAGGGCACCACGTGCTTCTCTCCCTCATGTGAGACGAAGGTTACGACTGTCATCGCTGGCTCCTGCATGGTTGTTCGGGTAATAGCTGCTCACAGCATTGCTAACAACGACGACTGCGGCTAGGTTGATTGAGGGCAGAAGCTTGTTAATTTGGCTCAGAAGGCGGGGGCGATGAATCTTGATCGCGAGGGCGTGCCACCGCTCGTGTTCGCGCAGTTACTTGAGAGCCCAGTTCTGGAGCAAGACGCCGTTGCACGGTTTCGCGAGATCATGGATCGTGAGCGAAGCGACGTCGAGTCACTTCTTGCCATCAACGCCCAAGTTCCCCTGCGGTGGATCAGGGAAGCCTTGCCCGACCTCGACGTCGACCAAGCAACGACCCTCGGTTTGGCGTTCGCCCAGCATGCTCATCTGACGTCCTTCGGACCATTAAGCGTCCCACTAGTAAGCGCAGGTTCCGCAGGCGAGATATTGGAATTGCTTGCCTACCTGCCGCTAATAACCCCAGCCCTGAGTGCGCAGTTCTACGCAGGTGGACACGGAGTGTCTGTCGCGCTCAATGGGCAGACGGGCGATCGAGTCCTAGACTCCCTAGTGGTCACCTACTGTGGTGCGGTCCTGCTGAGGCTGCTGAATATACTCGTTGGCGATGCACCAGACATCACACTCTCACTGGGTTGGCCCGCTCCGGAAGGTCTGCCCGTGGATCAGGATCGGTTAGCTGGTCGCCTGGTATTTGACGCTTCACTGTCCATTCTGCATTTTCCCGTTGACGCGGTCAATCACGTCTGCCGGTTCTCTGACCCCGTGGCGTATCGACTCGCTATCAGTGACTTGCAGCGAAGGCTCGACGAGCGGAGTAAAATCGCCTCGTATTCGGACAAGGTGAGACGTCTGATAGAGAAGCGTCCCGCAGATTGTGGAAGTCAGTGGATTGCAGACGAACTCTCCATCTCTACGAGCACACTTAAGCGGCGCCTCTCTGAGGAAGGGATGACCTATCGCGGACTGCGCCAGTCGGTCATTCGTGAGTACGCGATTCTTCGTTTACTGGACGGATCTGTGTCCGCGAGCGAGATCGCCACGGACCTCGGTTACAGCGACCTCGCCAGCTTTTCACACGCTTTCAAGCACTGGACCGGCCACCCGCCGACGGGGTTCCGTCGTAGGTAGCGCTGCCACTTGGTTGACTCGTACAGGGCAACTGGCAATGCACGGTGCCTTCCGCTTCGCCCTTTCTTTGGGCGTGGCGTTCAATAGCTTCAGGCTCCGCCGACACCCTCGACGTATTCGGGCCTGGTGCTCGCGGCGGTGAGTTTGGCCTAAGCCCTCGAGTTTCTCTGTGACTGCAAAAAGTGTTCAACCTCGACCACGATGAACAGGGCAGTGGCAGTAATAACAGTGCGGCCCTCTGCATCCTCCATCGTGGACTTGAGGTCCAATTTCCGGCCATCGCGAGACCGAACTGCAGCGCGCAGGATGTACGGGGTGTCGAGTAGTGCTGGCGCAAGATACTCGAGCTCGAGACGGCGCGTCACGGCGAGCTCGCCGACCGAATACAGCAAGAAGCCGAAGAGGTCGTCAATCACGGTCGCTACCGCGCCGCCGTGTGCAATGCCCGGTGCCCCGACGTGGCGCTGGTCGAACTGGTGGTGTGCGACGACGCCGTCTCCGTCACGCCGTACCGAGAGGAAGTGACCATTCGGGTTCTCTGGTCCACAGCCAAGGCAGTTGGGGTGGTGGGGAGGAAGCTCGGAGGAACCGGATTCCATGCGCGTAAACGAGCGCACCCAGGTGTCGATATCGGTACCTATCGGCCCGCCGGCCTTGTCGCGAAATGTGTCCATGTCCAGACCTTCCTGTCGATGAAGTTGTACTGGGTGTGACACCTCTGCTCATGGCGACGGAGATATCGCCGACACCCGCACGTCCGACCCGTGACCCAACCTTTGACCGGGACGTCCAAGGGGCCCTGAGGCCCGATGCGGGTGGCCTGAGCAACTGGCTGCCGACGGCACGATAGTCAGGTCGACAAGGCCGACTGAGCCGGGACACCATGTACTGTACGAACATACAGTATGCGGTACCGACGTATAGTCTAGTTTGGGGTCCGTAGGCTCGACCGCAACTGAAGGGGAACCGCGTGAATCGTTCCGCACCAGGCGCCGCGGGCCAGGATCTCACTGCCAAGGCGCGCATCCGCAACGCCGCACTGGATCTCTACGCCGCCAACGGCGAGGACGGCACTTCGTTGCGAACCGTGGCAACCGCGGCCGGAGTGACGGTGGGTCTCGTGGTCCATCACTACGGCACGAAGGACGGCCTTCGCGAGGCGGTCGAGCGACTGGTCGTAGAGCATTTCGCTACCGCACTTGCCTCGGCGCCCGTGGACATCCCAGGCGCCGACATCGCCCGGATCCGCAACGACGCGGTTGCCGACATGCTGGTCAGGCGTCCCGAGGTGGTGAACTACCTGCGCCGCTCATTGCTAGATCCCGGCGGTCAGCGAGGTGAGTTACTCGAACGGCTCACCGAGCTGACACACCGGGAAGTGATAGCTATGCGGCAGTCTGGTGCGGCGTCTAGGGTCCGCGCCGATGCTGTTCAGGTGGTCGACGTCATCGTCACTCAGCTGGGCCGTTTGTTCCTCCAGCCGCTCGTGGACTCGATGTGGTCCCATCTTGGGACGTTCACTCACACCGAAGGCGACGACAAGCCGGAACTGAGTGTTCGCGTCACCGAGACATTGGCACCGCAAGGAACGCCGCAATGACCTTGGTCATGGTAAGTCGCTGGCTTCGAGGCCGGACGATGCCGCGAGCAGCCGCAGTCGAGAATAGTTGCCGCGTGACGGCCACAGTGGACTCCACTCTTAGGGGCAAGAAAACGAGATCCTGTGGCACGCCGTTGCCTATCTGTCGCAGGCGAACCCGCCAGACGGCGATATGCCCGTGTGGGGCAAGAAGGTCGGCTTTCGGAATGTCTCCGACCACGCCCACACAGGGGGCAACGGAATCGCGCACAGCCTCAGACCGAGCAGCTCCACCAGTCGCGCCCACCGCGCCTGCTGATGAAGTGCCGAGTTCTGAGGTGCCGAGTTGCCAGTGCGAGACCGGACGAACGTGCGAGCAGTTCGGGGAGCGGTCGAGTTCGCGAGATTCACAACTCGGCATCGTCTACTTGTCATAACGTAAGTTATCGGCGTTAACATAACTGCTGGTTGGAGGTATTTTGATGCCGATGGCGACAAGAGTGATCATCGACGTGCTTCGGGGCGACCTGTTCGGCTTGAGCCTCAGTTGGCGGCGGAGTAGGCGTCCATGACGTCGGCGGGGATGCGTCCGCGGTCGGAGACGTCGTAGCCGTTGGCCTTGGCCCATTCACGAATGGGCTTGAGGTCGGCGGATGGGGTCTTGGTGGCCTTGCGCGCGGTTTTGGCGTTCTTTCCTGTTACGCGGTGGCCGGCCTCGATATAAGGGGCAACGGCCTCTCGGAATGCCTGGGCGTTGTCGTCGCTGAGGTCGATCGAGTATTCCTTGCCCTCGACAGCGAACGAGATGGTGTTCGCGTGGTCTCCGAGATCGGCCCCGTCGATGTCGTCGAGGTACCTGACGTGAAACTTCTGAGCCATCGCTGGTCCTTCGGGTTTCGGTGTTGTGTTCTGGGCAGAGTTGCAGGATGCGCCCGAGTGCAAAAGTGAATCGCGGGCACACATGCTTTTCGCTGCCGACCGACTCCCGGATTGGAAGGACCGAGAAGTTCGAGCTGGTATGGGCGCTTTATCCGTAGTGGTAGCGGCAGGTGGCGATACGGACTTCGGTTTCGGTGACTTTGTAGACCAGGCGATGCTCGTCGGTGATGCGTCTGGACCAGTATCCGGCGAAGTCGTATTTGAGGGGTTCGGGTTTGCCGATGCCTTCGTTGCCGTTGCGGGTGATGTCTTGCAGGAGCAGGTTGATGCGTTTGAGGATCTTGCGGTCCTGTTGTTGCCACCAGAGGTAGTCCTGCCAGGCGTTGTCGTCCCAGACGAGTAGCACGTCAGTCGGTGTCGAGTAGGTCGCGCGCTTGGCCGCGGCCGGACTCGAGGCGCTCCATCGCATCGAGCAGGCGGCGGGCGTTGGCCGGTGATCGCATGAGGTGGGCGGTCTCGCGCAAGGACTCGTAGTCGTCGAGGGAGACCATGACCACCGGTTCGTGGCCGGCGCGGGTGATGATGACCTCTTCGCGGTCGTTGGTGACCCCGTCGAGGACCTCGGCGTAGCGGGCCCGGGACTCGGTGTAGCTCATTGTCTTCATCTCAACCCCTTCTGTACGTGAAAGTGTACAGGACGCGGAGTTGGTGCTCCATGTGACTTCCCGCGTCCGGTGCTCTGTAGGCCGAAGCCCGAAAAACCGGATGGCGCAGCGGTGGCTTCGGGGGCTCCTGCGGTCGCGCCGCTGGCCGACAATGCCGCCTTGGCGGGGCGGGTTGGATATCTACAACCTCACCGCCGGATAGCGCCACGCTCGCCGCGCGCCGCCTGCGGGCCTTATCTGGCTCGTCGCCGGTGGTACCCGCGGCGACGGACACACATCCCACGGTCACCGCGCCACACCTCGCACGGACTACCCATCGAACGCGGGCTTCGGTAACGTGGGTAACTAGAAACATTACCTGTTACTCGTTACCGTGTACCCGGGCCGGAGGGACTGTCATGTCGACGTCGGAGAAGATCGCCAGGGCGTATGGGGTGCTCCTCGCGCGGGGCGAGAAGGTCACCGTGCGGTCCGTGCAGCGCGAAGCGGGGGTGCGGATCGGCGAGGTGGCCGCGTGGATGCGCGAGCATGCCGGCGGGGCGGCCGGAGATGTGCCCGAGGCGCCGGATTTGTCGGAGGCGATGTCGGCGATGGTGGCCTCGGTGTGGGCTGCGGCGTGGAAGCGGGCCGCGGAGCAGGCGGACGAGCAGGTCGCGGTGGCGCTCGATGCTGCTCGCGCGGGTGAGGCCCACGCCTTGGAGACGGCCGAGCAGGCTGCCGTCGAGCGAGACGAGGCGGTCGCGTCTCGCGACCGAGCCCTCGGCGAGCTCGAGGCAGTGCGCGTCGAGCTCGATCATCTGCGCGACCAGCTCGCCACCGCGCTCAAAGACGCCAGCGACGCGCGCGCCAAGGCCGAGGAGTCCGACCGGGCCCGAGTCCGGGCGGAGGCCACCTCGGACACACTGCGGGAAGTCCTGGACTCGCTGCGCGATAACGCTCGCAAGCCAGGCCAGTCGGATCAACCGGGCCAGTCATAGCCAGCCCGCCAGAGCACGAAACGCACTGACTGTCGGAGGGGAAAGCCACACTGACAGCCGATCCGGCCGTGAGGTCTGTGGAGCGCCGCGGCCCGTGTGGCGCCGCGGAGGGAAGGCGTTAGCGACAGGAGTGTGGAATGTGGGATCTGGAGACCGCGCTGCAGGCGTCAGCTGTTGTCGTCGTTGCTGCATTGTTGGCGCCGCCGCTGGCCCGGAGGATCGGCGGGATCTGTGCGGTGATCGGGTTCTTCGGAGTGATGCAGTCGAGCACCTGGGCGCCGACCGTCGCGGCGCTCGGGGTGCTGGCGTGGTTCGTGGGGCACTGGACCTTCGCGGTGCGCAACGACGTGCACTACCGGTCGAGGCTGGCCCTGGTGGTGATCGACAAGACCCCGCTTCGCTGGACGATTCCGAAGTACTGGCAGCTGCGCCGGAGGCGACGTCTCGCCACCGCCCGCTGACACTTCTCGTGTCGGGATGATGCAGGAAAGGCCCCGCCGTCGGCGAGGCCATCTCTTGGGGTGACTGTACTGCAGCCTTCAGAACAGTGGGGGTGTGTCGAGCGGTGCGGCGTTGCCGGATGCCCGTGCGTAGGCGACCGGGTCCCAGCCGTCTGCCACGGCGTTGCGGACGGCCAGTGAGCGGGCCTGGCGATCGTGGCGCTCGGTGAGGTTGCGGATGATCCCGGTGCGGCCACAGGCCACCGCGTAGAGCAGGTTCGCCGACTGAGTGGAGGCGATGAGATGTCCTGGATCGACGCGCACGCACAGCGGTTCGTTGCAGCGGTGCTCGCCAATCGCACCCGCGTCGAGCTCGCCGGCGATGACAAGTGCGAAACGGTGGGCGTACTCGGTGCGGCTGACCCCACCTGATCGCCAGCTGATCCTGCCGTAGCCATCGGAGATTGCTCCAGTCCAGATCCAACATCCGCCGGCGGGTGCTTTGACGACGCGAGACCAGAACGCGGTGATTGCGGCTCTGGTGGGAGGCAGTGTCGGATCGTACGGACGCGATCGTCTCACCGATGTGTGGGACCCCGTCCCGAGGTCCATTCCGGGCAAGGGAATGTCGACGACCCCCGGGTCGTGGTGGGGGTCAGTGATCGTGGGCACCGTTGTTGTCCGACTGGGAGTCCTCACCGCAAGCGTCTGCGTCGATGGAGGAGTCGGGCGTTGTTTCAGCGGCTTCGCCGTCGGCACGGTCCTTCGCGGCGCGGATCGCGGCGCCGACCTCGCGGGCGGACAGTCCGGTCATCTCGGCCAGATCGGACTGGGCAACGCCGAGGTCCTTGAGCACGATGAGCGCCTCCCCCAGGGCGGCTTCGGCGTCGGCGCGGGCATCGATCGCAGAGAACACCGCCACAAGCTTGGACTCGCGCTTGCGCGCCCGCTCGAGCTCGGTGGCAATCGCTTGGCGGGCACGGGCCCGCGCGGTCTGGGAACGCGAATCAGTCTTCGTAGCAGCCATGGCCCAAACCCTAGAGCACCCCTACGACACCCGCGAGCACCAACCACTCCCCCATCCGACCACCGCGTTGCTCATTTCGGCCGCCGTAGATACGCCACCGCCGTGGCCAGACTGAGCACTCGCTACCGCTCGATTAAACAGCCTCACACAGTAGGCACTACTAGTGACGTCCGGAAAACGGCTGCTCAGCGCGCCGCCGACGCGTCGTGCGTAGACGCCGCCCCGCGGCGGCTCTACGCTGGGGCTCATGATGAGCCTCCGAGCGGTGCACGCCGGTACTGGATACCAGTACCTGCTGCGCTCGGTCGCCACCCATGACGCTGACCCCGAAGGAAAGTCGCTGTCGGACTACTACGCGGCCAAGGGCACACCGCCCGGGCGGTGGATCGGCAGCGGATTGGCCGGCCTGCTCTCTGAGACAGCAACCGCCGGCGCAGTCGTGGGAGAGGTCCAAATGGCCGCCCTGTACGGCGAAGGGCTACACCCGGACACCGATCAGATGATGGCTGAAGGGAAGAGTCTGGGCGCCTGCAAGCTGGGCCGGGCCTACCCCCTGTACTCCGGAGATGTCCCCGTGCTCGCCGCGATCTCCGCCGCCGAAAAGTCGTTCCTCACTGCCGAGGGGCGCCGCCCCACTCCCGACGAGAGAAACCAACTGGCCGAGAGCGTGGCCCGCCCGTTCTATCGCGACGAGTTCGGCTATGAACACGCCTCCGGCAAGGACGTCATCGCCTGGGTAAACCGCGAGCGAGACAAGGTCCGCCAGGCCGTCGCCGGCTTCGATTTCACCTTCTCACCGGTCAAAAGTGTCAGCGTTCTGTGGGCGCTGTCCGACGAACGCACGGCCTCGAAAGTGGCTGCGCTACACCATGAGGCCGTGGCCGAGGCCCTGCGATGGGCCGAGGACAATGCGATCTACACCCGCGTGGGTGCCGGCGGCATCGAGCAGGTGAAAACCAGAGGCATCGTCGCCGCTGAGTTCACGCACTTCGACACCCGTGGCGGAGACCCGGACCTGCACTCGCACGTGTTGATCGCCAACAAGGTGCAAGGCCCCGACGGTCGGTGGCGCACGCTGGATTCGCGCACGATCCACCAGATGCACCAGGCGATCTCGGCTCGCTACGACGCTGTCCTTCACGACCTACTCTCCCGCCGGATGGGTCTGGACTTCGAGGCGCACTACCCGCACCCGGACAAAGCGCCGATCTGGGAAATCAAGGGCATCGACCGCCGTCTCATTGACGTGTTCTCCACGCGTCGAGCGCTAGCGCGCCCGGTCTACGAGCAGCTCGTTGCCGAGTACGTAGACAAGAACGGACGCCAGCCCACCCAGCGAGCGGCGTACGCCCTGTGGCAGAAGGCGATCCTCGATACCCGCGACGCCAAAAAGCCCGCCCAGTCTCTCGATGAGCACCGTGCCAAGTGGCGCCAGGTGGCTGAGCAGGCCATCGGCGCCGACGCCGTCTCGTCCGTTGTCCGCGACGTCACCGAGCAGGCCACCGTCGATGCGCAGCGCAAGGTTTTTGACACCGACAGCCACGCCCGACAGGTCGCTGAGCAGGCCGTGAGGTCGGTGTCGTCACGCCGCGCTCAGTTCCGCCGGTCGCACGTCGACACCGCGGTATCCACAGCTCTAAAGGGCTACCGGTTCGCCTCCTCAGGCGCCCTCGACCAGGCCCACGCCAAGGTCATGGACATCGCGCTTCGCGAGCTCATGGTGGAGCTGACGCCGCCTGAGCCACTGATCCTGCCCGAGCCCCTGACCGGTCACACTGGCGCAGGAATCGACCGGCACGCCAACGCGGAGAAGTACACCACCCAAGCCGTGCTCGACGCCGAGACCCGCGTCCTCGATGCAGCCCGCACCCCGGTGACAGTGATCGCATCCCGCGCCACGCTCGAGAAGGCACTTGCCGCCCACGCCAGGACCACAGGCTGGCCGCTCAACACCGGCCAGAAGGAACTGGCCCACCACCTCGTCGGCGCTGGAACCCTGCTCGCCGCCGGCGTCGGACCGGCCGGCACCGGCAAGACCACCGCCATGAAAGTGGTCGTGCAGGCGTGGGAGAACACGGGCCGCCACGTCATCGGTCTAGCGCCCTCCGCGGCAGCGGCCAGCGTGCTGGCTGAGGACATCGGCACCGACTGCCACACCATCGACTCGGTGACCTTCACCTGGCTCGGCCGCAACCCATGCGCCCCGGGCCGTAGCCTCGAGGCGCTGCCGGTGACCATCCGCCCCGGCGACATGCTGCTAGTCGACGAAGCGGGCATGGCCAGCACCGAAAACCTCGCCGCGCTGACCGAAATCGCCGCCGAATCCGGCGCCGTCCTGCGCCTGATCGGAGACCCCAAACAGCTCGCCGCCGTCGAGACCGGCGGCCTGTTCGCCGACCTGACCCGCACCCCGGGAACAGTCGAACTGAGCGAAGTCATGCGCATGGGAGCAGACACCGAACAGGCCGAGGCAACGCTCGCCCTCCGCGAAGGCAACACCGACGCCCTGGGCCTCTACGCGCACCGCGGCTGGATCCGTGGCGGACACCGCGAGCAGATGCTCACCGACGCCGTTCAAGCCTTCCTCGACGACACCAAGGCCGGCCGCAAGAGCCTGGTCATCGCCTCGAACAACAGCGACGTCGACTCGCTCAACGAGGTCATCCGCGCCGACCGGATCGCCCACGGACACGTCGACGACACTCGCACCACGCGCCTTTCCCGAGGCGACACCGTCGGCGTCGGCGACACGATCATCGCCCGTGAGAACGCCAAGCTCTACACCTCCGACAGCAAGTACCTCGGCCGGGTGATCAACGGCCAACTATTCACCCTCACCGGCATCGCCGACGACGGCTCACTAAGCGTGCGTGACTGGGGCACCGGCAACGAGATGGTCGTGCCGGCCAGCTACGCGAGCAAGAGCATGCACCTGGGCTACGCGACGACTATCCACCGTGCCCAGGGCGCCACCGTCGATGTCACCCACGCAGTCGTCGACACCTCGGTGGACCGTGCCGGCCTGTACGTCGCGATGACCCGCGGCAAGAAGGAGAACCGCGCCTACGCCGTGTGCGAACCCACGGTCGACCTGTCTGCCGAGGACGCCCACATGCACTCAGCCGGCGACCACGACGCCCCCACCGCCGCCGAGGTACTGGCCGCCATTCTCAGGCGCGACACCCACCAAGCCTCCGCGACCGCAACACTGCGCGAGGAGATGACAGGCGCCACCGACCCGGCGCGCATTGAAGCGCTGTACCGCCACGGCGTCGACCTCGCTGCCCAAGCCTTCACCAGCTCCACGCTGCCCACGTACATCGACGCCCTGCCGCGCCTCTACGGCCGACACCTCGAGCCCGGAGGCGACCAATACGACGCCCTCGCCCGAGCCTGGACCGACGCCGCCACCACCGGCCACGACCCCCGCGAGCTGTGGGCCGAGGCCACCGCGAACCTGGAGACCGCCGACAATCCAGGGGCCGTCATCGCGCACCGGATACGTCACGCGACAAACCAGGAGCGGGACCGGGATGCCCTGCCCACCCCTCCCCCAATCGCGCCGGCCACCGACACCGAACTGGCAGCGTGGCTAGCGACCACATACGGCTCGCTCACCACCGCGCCGGCGCCCGCAGCGTCTGACGACTTCGCTGAGTCCTATCTGGCCCACCGTGCCGCAGAACAAGAACGCGGCCCGGAGACCCACACCACGACGAGCTGGCCATGGGGGCCGTCTACCGACTCCTCCCCCGACCTGTGGTGACTCGCCCCTGCTCGTTCGGCGCCAGTGGTCAGGCGGCGGTGCGGGCCCATTGGTGGGGTGCGAGCAGCATGTCGGGGGCGGGTAGTGCCGCGCGGGCTGCGGCAACTAGTTCCCACCAGCTTTCGGGGTCGGTCTCGCGATGGCGATCTTGGGCAGCCATCGCCGCGCCCCAGGTGGTGGCCGATACTGGCGGGCCGGTGGCGGTGGCGCCGTAGGCCAGCGCGATGTCAGTCGGATGGACCTGTTCAGCCTCAGCAGGGTTGGGGAACTCGCCCCACTCGGCCAACGCGTCGGAGCGCTCCGGCTGATGTCGGGTGGTGAACCACCACACGAACACCGCCGAATGCAGCCGGTACAGGCGCACCCGGTCGGCGTGCGCACCGTCGACACCAGCAGCAACAGCGGCTCGCGCTAACCGCGACCGACTGCGGTACACGCGGCCGTCAGCGGTGCACAGACCCAGAGAGCGCAGCGCGCGCAGTTTACTGCGCACCGTCGCCGGGCAGATACCGAGTGTGGTTGCCAGCTCACGCACCGATAAGCGGCCAGAGGCCAGCTGTGTCCACACGCGCATACCCAGCACCCCGAGTGGGCGGGCGTGCCAGATGTCCTCCCGAGCACACTCGAGCTCGGTGTGAAGCTGGCGCTGCATCTCCGGGGAAAATACTGCGCCACTTCTTTGCTTCCCGCCCCCGGGTCTTACGATCCGCCACACTGCGGCCCAGGGGCCGGCGGCTCGCTGCACGCGTGCGATCCACCCCTGCTGGACAAGAGCTCTCAGCCGGTCGGCGACGGTGTCTCTGGACAGGCCCGCGGTGACCGCCCAGTCGCGCTCGGACAGGTGCACGGTGTCGGTGGCGGCTGCGAGTGCTCGTGCGGCCAGGGCGAGGAGCACCAGGCGGTCCTGGGCTCCGGTCTTGCCGGCCCACCGGCCGGGCTGGGCGTCCATACGTGCGAGTAGGTCGGCGACAGCGGTTTCGGCGGCGTGGCGGGCAGGCGAGGGCCCTGCAGTGCCGCGCTGGGTGTAGCTGGCTGCGGTGACGGCTTTGGCCCACTGGCGGGCTAACTCGGCTGCTGCGTCGAATCGGGGTGCGCGCTCGGTGCTACTGGTGCGGTGGGTGCGGACAAATTCCAAGCCGGGCCAGCGGTCGGTGAAAGCGGCCTGGTGCAGGTCGTGATACTGCATTCGGGCGTGGGCGCAGGCCAGCAGGATCGACCAACCCACCGCGGAGGCGTCCTTGTCGGCAGTGATCGGGGCGCGGGTAAGGGCACGAATCTGCGTGGGCAAGGGGCGTCTGGGCCCGGTGAGGTACGGGTGACCTTGCGCATCGACTTGCACCGGAACCGGTGCGGTCGCAGCGTCGGAGGTGGTGGCGGCACTGGTTGGAGGGAGTTGTGTCAGCTGCGTGAGTACTGCATGCAAGGCTCGCAGGGACACCGGGCGGATATGGGGATCTGTCAGCGGTACTGCTGTGCCGCCGGCGCGGTGAGGCGAGCCCGGGGCCCGGACACAACCTGTGCGCGAATTGGACACCGGTCCCCGGTCTAGCGAGGGCCATGCGGCAGCGAAAGCGTCGATGATTGGTGCCAGGCGGTGTGGGGAGATGGCGGCGCTCAGCCGGATCCATACGTGGTATCCCCCACCAGGTCCTGACGAGCACACCAGGTGCTCGATGCCCGCGGCAGTCAGGGCAGCTGTGCACGCTGAAAGGTCTTTGTCTGCGCTTGAGCCGGCATGGTGGGCGTCAAAATCCAGGGCGAGGAGCCGGAATCTGCCCGATTCATCGGTCAAGTGCAGGGCGAAAGGCGTCCCCTCCCCCGGCACGCCGTCGGTGAGACGTCGTGTGCCGGCGAAGGTATGCGCCTTGTGGGTGTCGACACGCACATACGGGCGCGGACTCCACGCGCACACCACAGAGTCCCACCACCAGGTGGAATCGAGGGGTATAACGTTGTCGCGGTCAGAGCGAGACACGCCGATCGGATCGACTGGACCATCCGATGGGTATGACTTACTCTGAGAGGTGCCTGGAAGCACAGCTCTCCTAATTGGTGAGCAACACCGAGTTTGAGCGCCAACTCAGACTCTTGACTTTCGATACCGGCCCACTCGCCAGTGGGCCGGTATCAGTCATTTCAGGTGCTGCATGGAGTGTTCAGTTTTCGGTCATGCAGCTGGCTACTTCACGCGGGAATCGCCTCCTGGTCGTCGTAGCTCGACACGGCTTCAGACATGCCGAGGTGTGCCGCTGCGACCTCGGCTACGTACTGGTTCATTGAGATGCCACGGGCTGCCGCTTCACGTCGAAGCGCGTCATAGACATCTGAAGGTACGCGGACTGTCATTCGTGTCCGCTCCCCTAGCGCTGGTCTCCCAGGCCCAGATCGTGTGGTCGCCATGACGTCAAAAATGGCATGCCTGACGTCAAAAATGCGCGCGACACGCGCAAGGCCTCAAACATGCCGCGAGCGGCGCCCTCGAGGCGACGTGGCCTTGGAGGTCGGGTCACTCCCCAATCAGCTGGCTCAACACCCCTGTGAGTCTAAGTACTCGACGATGGCCTTGTCGGTGATAGAAGCAATGCTGATGGTGCGGTCGCCAGTTTCGTAGCGGAGCTTGTCTACTGCACGTAATAGACGCGCTTTAGTGGACGGACGAAGCCGTACGTTGTGCTGCTCTGTCAGTCGCTCTTCGTCAGCTGAGCCCCCTGGCGCGGAAGCGGGGGGCGTGGGAATAGCTGGTGGCTTAGTTCGTGAAGGCCTCTCAGGCAGGTCTGCTGCAGGATGCACAGCTCGACGGATTGCGGGTTCACGTTCGATGCTCATGCTGCAGCTCCTTTGGGGCCAAGCGCTAGCTCTGCTAGCAGATCTGTATACGCGACCTGGAGGGCTAGGGCCTTTCCGCCGGTGAAGCTATGGATCGGTGTGTGCGAGCTATGTGCGTCCTGGCGTGCGGTTAGCTCCGGGATTGAGGTCTTAGCCACCAATTCTCCGTACGTGTCGCGAAGTTCACGCTCGCGGAATTGGTGTTCGCCGGTTGTCCTCTTGCGGCTTAGTACGAGCTTTTCGAGCACGAGGTGCGGGTTGGGTCGCCTCTGGACGTTACGGATAGTCTCTTGCAGGTTTTCAATCCCGCGGACACTGTCAATGGTTGGCTCAGTGACAGCGATGACTCCGTCTGCTGCGCAAAGCACGGCGAAGAGGAGCTTCCCCAGAGATGGTGGGCAGTCAAATAGGACTGCGTCGTAGGCGGACAGGTCGAGCCCCTCGAAGGCGATGTCGAGGCGGAAGATGAGGTCATTGGCGCCGTCAGATTCGATGTTCGCCAGCGCTTCGTTGGATGGGATGAGATCCACTTTGTCCCACGGAGTTGCGATGACTGCGTCGGCCGCCGACCCCGGGACCGTTCGGTTCATGAGGTCGAATGTCGTCATCATGGTCTCCGTCAATTCGACACCGAGGCCCGTCGTGGAGTTGCCCTGAGGATCGACGTCCACCACTAGAACGTTGCGGCCTTGATGGCTTAGCGCACTGGCCAAGCCCAGCGTTGTAGCAGTTTTGCCGACGCCGCCCTTCTGGTTGCAGAGAGCCAGTTTTCGAGTCAATGTCCATTCCTCCCACGAAGGTAACCGGGCAAAGCTAGCTGTGGCGACAGCCCTAGCGAGCCTAGCTCTATTAGTAAGACTACCTTGCGTGTCTAGCACAGCTGCATTAACAACGCTAGCTAGAACCGCTAACCGTGCCTCGTGAACTAGCCGTGCTAGCAAAGCTAGCTCTGCTCTGATAGCTATTATTGAGTAACTGGCGTACGGTGCCAAGGCCAACAGGCCCAAGTGGAGTGCGGTCGCAATCGGCGGCTTCAGTCAAGTAGGTCGAGGTAGGTACGGCGCGCCTTCATTGCGTGAATGACTTCGGTACTGCCGTCGTCGAAATGCAGAGCGACCAATTCCAGCACTCGGGCCTGGGAGTCGAATCTAAGCGTGAGGACCCGTTGGGGTGGTCGTCGTCGAGTGGTCCGGCCAGGAGGGGAGTAGCCAGCGCGGCGAGGATGTCGTTGTCGCTGATGCCGTGCTTGCGAGCGGATTGCCGGATGATCACAAGGCGGCGGCCCACAGGGCCAGCGCCTGGCGGATCGCCTCGGACCGGTTGAGGTGCTCGCGTTCAGCACGAGCCATGACGGCCCCAAGCTCGGCGTCAGTAAGGCGAACCGGCACCACCTTCGCTGCGTGTTCGGCTCGCGCCGGGCGGCCAAGGCGCTTGCCCAACCACTCGGGGTCGTAGCCAGTTTCGGCTTCATCGGCCCACTGGGCGATCTGATCCTCGGAAACGTTGTTGCCCTGAATCTTCCGCTCCATGAACACAATCGTAATACGAATACCTGGCCAGGGGAAGGGACGCACTGGGGTCAGCCAAGCGACGGGTTTGTTGGATGCCCGGGTCCTTCGGCTCTCGCCCGCACCCCGGTTCAACAGCATCGGGGCCGAAAGCGTCGACCAGGACCGCCCCGGCCCTGCTAGCGAGCACCGGCCACACCTGTCGAGACGCTAACAGCGACCACAGGTGCATTTGGCTTTGACCAGCAGTGACGACAGAAACGACATTATCGGCACTTCCACGCGCAGGCGGAAGCCCCGTAGGGAACGCTTGGCGGCGCCCGCGTGGTCAAGCCAGGCAAGTCCTGGTCATACAGCCCGAACTGATACGGAGGTGCTGCGCTCGATGGTCAGCAGTTCGAGCAGTTCGTCCTCGGTCACGACTTCGATCGGCTGTCCCTTGGCTCGCAGTTCGAGGGCTTTGCGGGCTTTGCCGGTCTGAAATTCCGCGAGGTCGTCGCCGCGGAAACCATCGCCGATCACCAACACGGTGGTCTTTCGCGTCAACCCTTTGGCGGGTGTGGCTCCGACGCGTGCGACCGCGTCACACGCGTCTTGTCTGGTCATGCTGCCCAAGCCTCCGGTGAAGACCACAACCTGCCCGTAGAGAGGGTGCTCGGGATCGGCGTCGACGGACGCCTCGGGAATGACTAGTGGGCCGTGAGCAGCGTGACTGGGGGAGCGGAGAGCGCGAGTCTGCCTGCACGGGTCCCAGCCGCCGGCAAAGAGGCGACCGAGGTTCACCGTCAGCGCGGTGGTCAGGTGCGTCAGGTTTGTGCACTCGTTGCGGTCGGCGAGCGCGAGCAGGATACCGGCGCACGCGCGGGCATCTGCCGCGGCGTCGTGATGGTGCTCAAGCGGCACGCCCAGGTGAGAAGCCACGATTGGCAGTCGGTAGGACACCAGGTTCAAGGCCTGCCGGGCCATGACGAGTGTGCAGCCGTAGGTCCACTCCGGCCACGGGTGGCCAGAGGTCTCGCATGCGTAGCGCACCACGCTGGTGTCGAAGGAGGCGTTGTGCGCCACAACGGTGTGCCCGTCGAGGTACTGCGAGATTTCGGGCCACAGTTCACCGAACCGGGGCTTGGTCTGGACCATCTCCGGGGTGATGCCGTGGATGGACACATTGCGGGCGAAGAACTTGTCGTGCCCCTCGGGGGGACGGATCAGCCAGCTTCGTTCGTCGGTGACGACGCCGTTGGTGACCACTGTCGCGCCAAGCGAGCAGATGCTGGCACGGCTGGAGTTGGCAGTTTCGGTGTCGAAGGCGACGAAGGTCATCTCGGAGCTCATCGGTCACCCACCGGCAGAGGCCTAGCAGCTGGGCTGGAATCGTCGTTGAGGTAGTACCTGAACTGTCGAGGGTGATTCTTCGGCAATCCTGGGTCTCGAGGCAGTGGGTAGGCCGCGGTGAGACGAATCGATTCCAGCTTGCCCCACCCGGTGGCCAGGTCTTTGACGGTGACTCCGAGAGTGAAAGCTGCGCGCCCCTGGCCTTCCCGTGAGGCCTGTGGGTTGGGGGTTCGTGTGGTGAGCGATGCCAGGTCGGGCCAGCGTGGTTCGGTCAGTGCGCCCAGTCCTTGCCGCTCAGGCGATTCGAGGACCGCGTTGAACCGGTTTTTCAGCTCGGTAATCTCGGCCTCGACTTTGCGGAGAGTGTCGTCCACGGTGAAGTACCCGGCGATCTCTGACCGGTCTATCTCGGGCATCGGGTCGTCCGTCGTCTTGACGACGAGCCGGCCCGAGAGAAGCGTCCGGAGTAGCTCGCGGTCGTTGCGTTCAACCGTCCAGCCGCCGAGCTGGCGGGGCAAGTCAGCGGCGCCGTTGACGTCGATGAGGCAGACGTAGAAGCGGTCTGCCGTCAGCTCGACACATGCGACGGGCGGTAGGTAGTCCATGCGTCCCCTTGAGGTTCCGGAGGGGTGTTCACATGGGAATTTACCGCTCAGCGCATCCGCGATGGCAGGTTTCTAAATTTCTTCGAAGAAGTCCTCGTCGATGCGATGCAGCACGACGGTGTGCGATTCCTGCACTCCGACGCCGTACTGGACCAGGAGGCGGGCCAGTCGAGCTCCGTCGATGAGTTCGATGCGGGCGTTGATTCGCTCGGCTTCCAGTAGGGCGCCGCGGGTGAACGACGAGGTTGTGATGAAGACGCCTCGGTCGCCTTGTTTGCCTAGGAGGGCGCCGGCGAATTCGTGGATGCGTGGGCGGTCGACGGTGCGGTCGAGGGCGTAGCGCTTGGCTTGGACGTAGATGCGGTCCAGTCCGAGGGGGTCTTGGCTGATGATGCCGTCGACGCCGGCGTCTCCGCTGGCGCTGGTGCGCTCCACGTTGCCCGCCCGGCCGTAGCCCATCTTCTCCAGCAGGCGGATCACGAGGTCTTCGAACCCGGTGGGGGACAGGGTGAGCGCTCGGTCGAGGAGTTCGGTTTCCAGGGTGGCCTGGTTTTCCAGGACCGCGGCGTCGATGAGGTCTTGTGGGGTGGCAGTCGTATCATCCAGGTCCACCGGGGGTTGCGGTGTCTTCTTGCCGTCTCGGCTTCGGGCTCGGTCGCGGAAGGCGCGGAAGGGCTCGAACTGCTCGAGCACGGTCAGGTCGACACGGTCGGGGTGTTCTGCGAGGACACGGCGCCCCTCGGCGGTGATGACTGAGTAGCCGCGCCGTGGGCGGTGGATGAGCCCTGCCTGGGCCAGGTAGGAGGTGGCCCATCCGACCCGGTTGTAGATCAGACGTGAGCGCCCCGACGGGGTCATCTGGGCCCGCTCTTCGGCGGTCAGGTTGAACTGGTCGGCCATGGCTTCTTTGAGGTCGCGCAACCGATGTTCGCCTCCGTCGGCGAGGTACTCAAGGACCGGCCGCATCAGGGTCTGATAGTCCGGGATCGTCACTGTGAGTCCTCGGTGGTGAGGCTGACGACGAGTTTGGTGGTTTCGGTGGCAACGGTGATGACTCTGGCGATCAAGTCGACGATGTACTTCGGATCGCCGAGCTCGTCGCACCAGTCGTTGGGGTCGTTGACGATGCCGGAGGGTTTGTCGGTCTTGACCTGCCACCGATCGATGATCCAGCCAAGCGCCGAGCGGGAGCCAAGCATGTAGTCATCGGCCTCGGGTGGGATGCCAGTGATCGTCACCTTCGAGTTGTAAATGATTGTGGTCGGGTCGTTGACGAGCTTGCCGGTCTCCTCATCGCGGATGCGGCCCCACTTCATCTTCGACACCCGCCATGTCTCGCGGTCCTCGGCAGAAGCGCCCTTCTTGAGCTCGACCTTCACGGGGTACGGCTCGACCTTCTCGTAGTTCATGTGGAGGTCTGCGAGCATTCGGCCTACACGAGCAACCGTCTCGAACCGGTCCCGGGTTTCCGGGGTCGGGATGTGCGGCAGCATTTTCTTCAGGTCAGCGGCATAGTCGATCCGGTAGTGCGGATCATGTAACTGGCCGTAGACGTAGTAGAAGATGTCGTCCTTGCTCACCTGGGGACCCACATCCTCGCGGTAGATCTCGAGGATCTCATCGGTGATGTTGTCGACCCGGCGATACCCGTACTCATCGACCTCGGTGTCGTTGGCCAAATTGAACCCGCCATCTGCCGCATCGACCTTCTTATAGGTCCACCGGGGGAAGAACTGACCGCCGCTTCCAGCCCCGGTGACATGGAGGTCTGGCAGGGAATTCAGCATCAGCACACTGAACGGCACAGCCGATCCATTACCGACCTGGTAGAAGCCGATATTGGTGTGGTGGGGCGTCGGGAAAATTGATCGGAGCTGGTAGAGCCTATCGTTTAATCGCGAATCGACGTAGGCCCACTGTGGGCTGAAAGGCCTGTAGGTCGACGGATAGACGAACTCGTCGCGCCACTCGAGTTGGGTCCTTCGGAGGACTTGCTGTCTGAGGGAGTGGTTCCAGCTGATCTTGCCCCCCGCTGTGTGGTGGGGGTTGTCTCCTAGGTATCGGGTGAGATTCTCGTCGGTGAGCTTGGAGGCGCCGCGGCTGTGCTGCTCGAACTCGGTCTTGACGGTTCGGTACTGATCAAGCAAGTTTTCGATGTTGTGGCCGAGCTCTTCGCTGGAGTAGTTGTAGCACCAGGCGTCCCGGCCGGTGGAGAGGCCGCGCGAGTGTGCGGTGAACACGGTGACTTGGCCGGGCTCGCGCTTCTTGGCGCCAATGGCGGGCCAGGTTGCGAAGGTGTCGTCGCGTTGGCCGATCCAGTCTCCATGGGAGTTGGGAATGATATTTGACCAGGCGATGCTGCTCAGATTGGCATCGGCGATGATGCGGAGCTTCTCTTCTCGGGTGAGGTAGTCGCCGATGTCCCGGTAGGAGATCGCGCAGGGACCGGAATGTGCTGGGTTCTTGACCCCGATCCAGATCGCGATGGTGGCTTGGGAGCCTGCCCCGAATATCTGTCCGCCTTCTTCTTTCCAGTTGGATTTGCGCATGTTCCCGCGAAGGTTGAACACGTAGATATGGCTGTATTCGTCGGCGAGGCTCAGACGGATGCCGTCGGCGGTGTTGCCGTCGATCCAGCCACCGTTGGAAACGAACGCGACGACACCTTGGTCGCCGATGCGGTCGGTGGCCCAGCGGAAGGCTCGCAGGTAGGAGTCGTAGAGGCTGTTTTTGTTGGTCGCGGTGGAGCGGGCCGCATACGACGAACTGATGCGAGAATCGAGGTGCGGGTACTTGACGTTGGCGTTGAGGTCATTCGCCGATCCCTGGCCCACCGAGTACGGGGGGTTGCCGACGATGACGTTGATCGGAGTCTCGAGCTGCCGGGTGATGCGGTCGTTGTTGGCGGGAAAGACCTTGAGGTCGAGCTCATCGCCTTGTTCGTGGATCTGGAATGTGTCAGCGAGCACGATGCCGGGGAACGGCTCGTAGTCGGCGGTGTCGGTGTGGCCGGCGATGGCGTGGTAGGTGGTCTCAATGTTGACCGCGGCGATGTAGTACGCGAGAAGCATGAGCTCGTTGGCGTGGATCTCTGACGCGTACTTACGGGCTAGATCCGCCGGTTGGATCAGTCCGGATTGGAGCAAGCGGGTGATGAAGGTGCCGGTGCCGGTGAACCCGTCGAGGATGTGCACGTCTTGATCGGTTAGGCCTCGGCCGAAGGAGTCGCGCAGGGCTTGGTCGGTGGCGCGGAGGATGAAGTCGACGATCTCTACTGGTGTGTAGACGATGCCGAGGGCGTCGGCTTGTTTGGCGAAGCCGAGCTTGAAGAACTTCTCGTACAGTTCGGCGATGACTTGCTGTTTGCCTTCGGCGGAGGTGACTTCGGAGGCGCGGACGCGGACGGAGTCGTAGAAGGAGTCGAGTTTCGCGGTCTCGGCGTCGAGGTTGGCGCTGGCGAGTTGGTCGACCATGGTCTGCATGACCTTGGAGACCGGGTTCTGAGCGGCGAAGTCGTGGCCCTCAAATAGGGCGTCGAAGACGGGTTTGGTGATCAAGTGTTGGGAGAGCATGCTGATCGCGTCGTCGCGGCTGATCGACTCGTTGAGGTTTGCCCTCAGTCCGTCGACGAAGTCGTCGAACCCTCGGGTTAGTTCGGTATCGGCGTTGGCGAGGGTGGCGTTGATGCGGGTGATCTGCGCGGCGGCGATGTCGGCGACATCGGCGGCCCAGTCTTCCCAGTAGGTGCGGGTGCCGACTTTGTCGACGATCTTGGTGTAGATCGCCTCTGTCCACTCAGATAGGGAGAACAGGGCCATCTGCTTGGTCTGTTCGGCATCGCCTGATCCGTCAGAGCCTGCATCGGACCCGGTGCCACCACTGTTGGTGGAATCCTCGGCGGGTCCGACGTGGCCGCCGAGGAGCTGGTCGACGCCTTGGCCGGTCTTGTCCCGGGTCTTGGAGTTCAGGGCGATGGAGTTGACCATCGCGTTGAACCGATCGTCATGCGCCCGCAGGGCGTTGAGAACCTGCCACACGGTCTTGAATCGCCGGTTGTCGTTCAACGCTTCCGACGGCTTGACGCCCTCGGGCACGGCGACGGGCAGGATGATGTAGCCGTAGTCCTTGCCTGGTGATTTGCGCATCACGCGACCGACGGACTGGACCACGTCGACCACGGAGTTGCGGGGATGCAGGAACAGCACTGCATCCAATGCTGGGACGTCCACGCCTTCGGACAGGCAGCGGGCGTTGGTCAGGATGCGGCACTCATTGTCATCTGGTTCGGCCTTGAGCCAGGTCAACTCCTCGTTGCGCTTGAGGGCGTTGAAGGTGCCGTCGACGTGGTGCACCGAGCAGTTCAGGGACCGGTTGGTGTCCGAGACGTCCACGCCGTCGTCCTCGATGTCGCGCAGCAGGTCTTGGTAGGACTCCACGACCCGGGGAAGCATCTCGGCGACCTGCTTGGAGGACTTGATGTCGCGGGCAAAGGCAACGGCTCGGCGCATCGGCGGCTCACCGGGGGCGAAGCCCTCGCCTGTCGGGGAGGTGCCGGCTCGTTTGGCCAGTCCGTTCCAGCAGCCCACCAGTTTGGATGCGTCATCGAGCTTGAGCTCACCGGCATCGGCCAGATCTGATTGAAGCCGGCTGGCCATGACCGATTCGTCCACCGTCAGGACCAGGACCTTGTAGTCGGTGAGAAGTCCGCGGTCGACGGCCTCGCCGAACGAGAGCCGGTGGAACTCGGGACCGTACGTCTCTAGGTCATCCATGGAGGCGATCTCGGCGGAGTGTTCCTCGGCCTTGTCCTTGGTCTCGTCGTTGAACAGGCGCGGGGTGGCGGTCATGTACAGCCGCCGGCTGGCCTTGAGGAAGTCCGGGTCGTGCACTGCGACGAAGTTCGACGCATCCTCGCCTGCGAGGGTGACACCGGTCGTGCGGTGGGCTTCGTCGCAGATCACCAGATCGAACGTGTCCACACCAAGGCTCTGGGCCTTGGAGACCGCGGGCAGTGATTGGTAGGTGGTGAACACCACCGTCATCCCCGCTGCCCGCTTGCGGTGGCTCATCTTCTCCGCGAGCTGCTCTGGGTTCGTGGTGACTGGAATGGCGACATCGGAGGTGTCGTAGTCCTCCGCTGCACGAGAGACCTTGGTGTCCGAGCAGACTGCGAACGCCCGAATATCTAGCTCGGCACGGGCAGTCCATTCGCGCAACGTCTGCGACAACAGGGCGATTGAGGGGACGGCGAACAGAATTCGGGCGCGCCCGCCGTTGTCGAGGGCGGTCTGCTCGGCGATCTTCAGCGAGGTGAAGGTCTTACCGGTGCCGCAGGCCATGATGAGTTTGCCCCGGTCGTTGCCCTCGGCAAACCCGCGGAACACTGCCTCCAGGGCTTCCTGCTGGTGGGGGCGCAGGGTGTATGGCGTGGACGGGGACAGGTCGACTTGGAGTTCGCCCTGGGGCCAGGCGATGTCCCAATCGATCGCCGACTCGGCGAGGTCATCGAGCGAGATCCGCTGGACCGGGATGGTCTGACCATCGAGGGCGTCCTCGGCGTGCTTGCCCCACTTGTTGGTCGTGGAGATGATGACCCGGTTGGTGAACGGGGACTTGCCCGAAGCGGTGAAAAACGAGTCCAGATCGCCCTTCTGTAGGTAGTGATTGGGCTCGTAGAACTTGCACTGGATTGCGGTGTACTCACCGGTGTCCCGTTCGCGGGCTACCAGGTCGATCCCGGTGTCGGGCTTGCCGTCCCGGCCGGGCCAGTCGATCCACCGCCACACCTTGTCGTACTGCTGCGACAACATCGGGTCGAGTTCGAAGTAGCGCACCATGAGCTGCTCGAACTTCGTTCCCCGCTCCACGTTTGTCGGAGCCTGACGGAACGCCTCGATCACCTCATGCACAGAAGCCATGTGGACAGTCTTACAAGACGATGTTCACTGGTATCCGTCGGATGGGGCTCTTGAACGACTGGATCTATGTTCAGCCATCTCAGCAGCTCAACTCTGCTTCGGGGCCGAGCTAGGCAGGGGGATCGTTTGTAGTCGGGCTCTGACGCACTCGGCGAAGTGGGGCGCCTGGGCCTGCCTGAGCTTGTCGGGCAGGGAGAAGCTGCGGCCTTTGCCTGTCCAGTGGATGAGCTGGGCGGTGATGACGGCGTCCACCACCTGGGGGGCACTGTCGGCGACGAGGGTGAGGAACTCGTCAGCGGTGTGAACCTCGTAGGGGCAATCATCAGGGTCGGGGTACAAGCCGGTGAAGCCTGTGCGGTCGTTCGAAACGATGATGGCGATGCCTTCATGGATGGCGGCACTGTGGACGTGCGCGTCGCACTCGTCCGGGTAGGTGACCGACTCGTCGATAGGAAAACTGCTGATGCGGTTCTCGCCCATGGAAGCCATCAATCGATCCCGGAGCGCTTCGATCTGCTGAGACGAGGCTCGGGGGAATCGTTTTCGGCGGTGGTACATCGCTTCGGCGAGGATGTCCTCGGTCCAATGAAAGGTCCATGAGCCGATGGTCTCGGTAGCGATGAGGCCGAACCAGGAGTGAAGTGTGGCGGAGCACCAGATGTTCGCGTCGGGAAGAACCGAGTGTGGTCGCACAATCGCCATGAACGCCACCCTATAAGTGCCCAGCGACACCGAGGGTGCCCGCAGGGTGCCGCTGGGCAGGGGTCAAGGGTTGTTGCTGGCGAGCTCGTCTTCCAGGTCCATGACGTCGAAGACGGCCTGCTGGCGTTCCAGGCGTAGCTCATCCTTTAGGGCCAGAACGTCAGCGCTACGCAGTCGATGGTGCGAGCCCACTTTGTGGGCGGGGATGCGTCCTTCGCGGACAAGTTTCATCAACGTCGGTCGCGATAGGCCCAGCAGTCCGGCGGCTGCGGTGGTGGTGAGGTTCTCGGGCATGGCCGCGATCGAGACCGGGCGGCCCTTTGCCATCGCGTCGAGCACCAACTCGAAAACTCTCGCCACCTCGACAGGAAGTTCGGCGTCCTGACCGGTTCCAATCTGGAGGGGCTGCCCACCGAGGGATTGCACAAAGTCGCGAGCGACAGACTGCTCGTCCGCAGAGAGCAAGACCTCGTTGGTGGCTGCAATCGTGATCGTCATCGCGTCCCTCCTCGGCGACTCTGGGTCGTGTACCGGATGTGCGCTCCACGGTACGCAGTTGCACTTATAAGTGCAATAGTGCCCACATTGCATGAAAGTTGCAAACAGGGCTGCAAACCAAGACGCCCCTTTGGGGTGCACCTTCGCCCACTGTGGCCCACTCCCAAGGGCGAGTTCGCCCGGTTAATCAGTTTCACGGACGCCAGGGACTACCTGGCCTCAAAGCTGGCGGACGCGCAAGTAACCTGGCCCGACGCGAGCCTAAAGCACCCATGTCACAGCCCTTCGGTACGGTCTACACACGGCCTGCGGCTCGCGCGGTCGCCGATAGGAGAGGACCCACTGTGGCCCACAGGACCTTCTTCAGTTTCCACTACCAGCGCGACGTTCAACGCGCCTCGGTGGTTCGGAACAGTTCGAAGTTGAAGCCCTCGATCACGCCGGAGTGGATCGAGGCGTCGCTCTGGGAGTCAGCCAAGGGGACCAGCGACGAGGCGGTAAAACGCCTAATCGACGATGCTCTCAAAGGAACCACGGTGACAGCCATCCTGATCGGCGCTCAGACCGCATCCCGCCGCTGGGTGAACTACGAGATCGACCGCAGCATCGAGCGAGGCAACGGGCTGCTCGGCATCTACATCCACAACATCAAGGACTTCGCCGGGGATACCGACTTCAAGGGCACCAACCCTCTCCCCAGCGGCTACCGCACCTACGATTGGGTCAACGACGACGGCTACAACAATCTGGGCTCCTGGGTTGACGATGCCTACGACGCCGCCCACTGAACCCGAGTGCCCGTTCTGCGAGATCGTCGCTCGAAGGGGGGACGCGCGAGAGGTGTTCCGGACGGACTCGGTAGTCGCCTTCTTCCCAACTGAGCCCGCGACATTGGGCCATACGTTGCTGGTCCCACGTGCTCATATCCGCGACATCTGGGACGTGGACGAAGACGTAGCGAGCGAACTTGGGAGATGGACCGTAACGCTGGCCGGGGCGATCAAAAGTAGTGCCCCATAGAGTGGT
>NZ_JAALDW010000118.1:0-3973 GCF_014145055.1 Dietzia sp. DQ11-38-2 | reverse complement strand
CATCACCCCGTGGAACTTCCCCAACCAGATCAACCTGGCCAAGATCGGGCCCGCGTTGGCCGCGGGATGCACCGTGGTGCTCAAGCCCGCCCCGGACACCCCGCTCATCGCCGCCGCGGTGGCCCGCATCGCCGCCGAGGAGACCGACATCCCCGCGGGCGTGCTCAACGTGGTCTCGTCCTCGGACCACGGGGTGGGTGCCCAGCTGAGCACCGACCCCCGCGTCGATCTGGTCTCGTTCACCGGATCCACCGCCACCGGCAAGAAGATCATGATGGCCGCGTCGGAGACCCTCAAGAAGGTCTTCCTCGAGCTGGGTGGCAAGTCCGCCGCCGTGGTCCTGGACGATGCGGACCTGAACGCCGCGTGCTTCATGACGGCCCTCAACGCCTGCACCCACGCCGGTCAGGGCTGCGCCCTCACCACGCGCCTGCTGGTGCCGCGCGAGAAGTACGACGAGGCCGTCGACGCCGCCAAGGGCGCGATGGCCGCCTTCGCGCCGGGCGACCCCACCGACCCCGGCACCCTGTGCGGGCCGGTGATCTCCGCGGTCCAGCGCGAGCGGGTCGAGGGGTACATCGCCCTGGCCGTGGAGGAGGGCGGCACCATCGAGATCGGCGGCGGTCGCCCCTCCGGCGAGGAGAAGTCGAGGGGCTTCTGGGTGGAGCCCACGCTGATCTCCGGACTCGACAACACCGCGCGGGTGGCCCGGGAGGAGATCTTCGGACCCGTGCTCGTGGTCATCCCCCACGACGGCGACGAGGACGCGATCCGGATCGCCAACGACTCCCCCTACGGACTCTCCGGCGCCGTGTGGGGCACCGACCCCCGGCGGGTCGAGAAGGTTGTCGCGGGGATCCGCACCGGGACCCTGGGGGTGAACGGCGGCGTCTGGTACGGCGCCGACGTCCCGTTCGGCGGCTACAAGCAGTCGGGCATCGGCCGCGAGATGGGCCGGCAGGGCTTCGAGGAGTACCTCGAGACCAAGTCCGTGGCGTCTCCGGCCTGACATTCCACCCCCACCCGAACCACCACCCCTGACGAGAAGGAAGAGACCACAGATATGGGACGTTTTGACGGTAAGTCCGTGATCGTGACCGGCGCGGCCGGCGGGATCGGCGAGGAGTACGCCAAGGCCCTCGCCGCGGAGGGCGCGAAGGTCGTGGTGGCCGACGTCTCGGACACCGAGGGACAGCGCGTGGCGCAGGAGATCACCGCGGCCGGTGGGGAGGCGTTCTTCCAGCACACCGACGTCTCCGACCCGGACTCGGCCGGGGCCTGCGCCGAGGCCGCCGTGGACAGGTTCGGCCGGCTGGACATGCTGGTCAACAACGCCGCGATATTCGGCGGGATGAAACTCGACTTCCTCATCACCGTGCCGTGGGACTACTACGAGAAGTTCATGTCGGTGAACCTGAACGGTCAGCTGATCATGGTGCGCGCTTGCTGGGAGAAGATGGCGGCCGCCGGCGGTGGCGCCATCGTCAACCAGTCCTCCACCGCCGCGTGGCTCTACTCGGGCTTCTACGGCCTGGCCAAGGTGGGTGTCAACGGGCTCACCCAGCAGTTGGCCACCGAACTGGGCGGGTCCAACATCCGCATCAACGCGATCGCGCCCGGGCCGATCGACACCGAGGCCAACCGCTCGACCACCCCCCAGTCCATCGTCAAGGACATGGTGGACAAGCTCCCGCTCAAGAGGATGGGACAGCCGGAGGACCTGGTCGGGATGCTGCTCTTCCTGCTCTCGGACGAGGCGTCGTGGATCACCGGTCAGATCTTCAACGTCGACGGCGGACAGGTCATCAGGTCGTGAGCGTGAACCCGGCCGACATCTCCGGGCAGGGCGCCGGAGCCGCACCCGTGGGTCCGGGCTCCCCGGAGGACTCCCCCGCGCCCGTCGGGTTCATCGGGCTGGGCAACATGGGCGCGCCCATCGCCCGTCGGTTGCTGTCGTGGCCCGGCGGCCTGGTCGTCTGCGACGTCCGCCCCGAGGCGACCGAACCGTTCATCGCGGAGGGGGCCACCTCCGGCGCGACACCGGCCGAGGTGGCCCGGACGGCCAGACTCGTCTCGGTGACGGTTCTCGACGACGCGCAGGTCCGTGACGTCGTCGACGGCCCCGACGGGATCCTGCGCACGGCCGGTCCGGGAACGGTGGTGGCGGTCCATTCCACCATCTCCGACTCCACGGCCGTAAAGCTCGCCAGGGCGTGCGGAACGCACGGCGTACACCTGGTGGACGCCCCGGTCTCGGGCGGGGCACCAGGCGCGGAAAAGGGGGAGCTCGCGGTGATGGTGGGCGGGACGCGCGAGGTCTACGAGGCCTGCAAGCCCGTCTTCGCGCTGTGGGCCGCGCTGCCGGTCCACGCCGGCGAGGTGGGGGCGGGTACGCGGATGAAGCTGGCCCGCAACCTGCTGCACTTCATCTCGTTCACCGCCGCCGCCGAGGCCTCCCGACTGGCGGAGGCCGCGGGACTCGACATCGCCAAGCTGGGCCGCGTGGTGCGGCACACCGACGCCATCACCGGTGGCGCCGGCGCGGTGATGTTGCGGGACACCACCGCGCCGATCGCCCCCGACGACTTCTGGCACGGTGTCTTCACCCACGTCCGGGGCCTCGGCGAGAAGGACCTCTCACTGGCCCTGGATCTCGGGCAGCGGCTGGAGGTGGACCTGCCGCTCGGGACCATCGCATTGCGCGACCTGGGCTCCGGTTTCGGCGTGGGGCCGGGAGAGATCGCCCGCCGCGCCGCGGGCGCGCCCGGGGATGACGGCGGTATCACCGACGACGACGAGGGAGCACGATGAGCGACACGGCAGAATCCGGGATGTCCCCGGAGCGCGAGCGCGGGCTGGCCATGATGACCGAGGTCTACGGCTTCGAGATGACCGACGGGCCGGGTGACTACTTCGCCGAGACCGCGGACCACCTGTTCGGGCGCGTGTGGTCCCGACCCGGTCTGAGCCACCGCGACCGCCGCCTGCTCCTGCTGGGCGCGCTCACCGCTCAGGGGAACACGGACATCGCCGACATCCAGGTGGGCGCCGCGCTGGGCAACGGCGAGCTGACACCCGAGGAACTGGAGGAGATCGTGCTGTTCCTCTGCTACTACGCGGGCTGGCCGAACGGCACCAAGCTGGGCAACGTGGTGGGCCCGCACGTCGCGCGCGCCCGGAAGGCCGCCCGGCGGGCCGAGGCGGGGAACGATGGCCGCGACTGAGCGCCCGGCCGAGGGCGGGGATCGCGGGCGGAGTCATGAGCGATAGGTTTGTGCCATGACCGCTCCCGAGATCGACCAGGCGCTGCTCGACGTGGCGCTCGCCGCCCCCGGCTTCATGCCGCTGGACGAGGGCCGCACCCTCTACGAGATCGCCTGCGAGTACCTGGGCGACGGCGTGGGCGTCGAGATCGGCACCTACTGCGGCCGGTCCACCGTGTTCCTCGGCGCGGCCGCACGGGTGACCGGCGGCAGCATCGTCACCGTCGACCACCACCGAGGGTCCGAGGAACACCAGCCCGGGTGGGAGTACCACGACACCGCGCTCGTCGACCCCCACACCGGCCGCCTGGAGACCCTCGTGGCGTTCCGGCACACGATCTGGGACGCGGGACTGGACGATGTGGTGACCGCCGCGGTGGGCACGTCGCGCCAGGTCGCGCGAATCTGGGGCACGCCGGCCTCGTTCGTGTTCATCGACGGGGGCCACTCCTCCGAGGCCGCGCAGGCCGACTACGAGGGCTGGGCCCCGTGGGTCGCGGTGGGCGGGGCCCTGTTGATCCACGACGTCTTCCCGAACCCCGAGGACGGCGGACGCCCGCCCTACGAGATCTACTGCCGCGCCCTGGAGTCCGGGCAGTTCACCGAGGTCCGCGCGGTGGACTCGCTGCGCGTCCTGCGGCGCGACTCGGGCGAGGTCGGCTCGCCCATGCCGTAGGGCCCGCACCACCGGCCCGCACGGCGGCTCACAC
>NZ_JAALDW010000117.1:0-4295 GCF_014145055.1 Dietzia sp. DQ11-38-2 | reverse complement strand
GGTCGAGGCGAGCAGGTTCTCCCCGAACGCCGTGGTGAGTTCCGCGAGCCGGGTGTCGATCGCGGTCAGTCGGGCGCGGCCCGCCTCGTCGAGCCCCGCACCGGCCCGCAGGAGGTCACGGTGGTGCCGCCGGATCAGCCGGCCGGTCTCGTCGTCGACCTCCAGTTCCCCCGCCTCCGACGCCGAGTGGATCGCGTCGACCCGCGCGAGGAGGCCCGGGTCGGTCATGACGGCCGACCAGTGCGCGGCCAACAGCGGAGAGACGACCCTGTCGACGTCGAGGCGGGCGGGTGTCGCATCAGGGCCGAGGAGTCCGTAGAACACCGACAGGACCCGCTGGAGCGCCTGACCCGACCGCTCGAGTGCGATGACCGTGTTCTCCACGCTCGGGGGGTCCGGGTTGGCCACGATCGCCGCGATCTCGGCGGCGTGGTCGTCGATCGCCGTCCGGATGGCCGGCTCAAGTTCCGCCTCGTCGACGGCCGCGAAGTCCGGGAGGCCGTACGGCAGCGGGGACTCGTCGAGGAGCGGGTGGCGGCCGGGCTCGGGATTCGGGAGGCTCATGGGCGCGAGTCTACGTCGGCTCCCCGGGGGCGCCTCATGTCCACAGGGCCACCGTGTCCCACGCCAGCTTGACCGCCAGGATGCCGATGACCACCAGGAACACCACCCGGATGAACTCGTTGCCGTGACGCATCGCCATCCTGGCACCGATGAACCCGCCGGTGAGGTTGGCCACCGCCATGCAGCCACCGATGACCCACAACACCTCGCCGTGGACACCGAAGACCAGGATCGAGGCGATGTTGGTGGTGAGGTTGGCGAGTTTTGCCGCCACCGTCCCCTGCAGGAACCCGAAACCCAGGAACGCGACGATCGCGATCACGAAGAACGAGCCGGTCCCCGGCCCCAGGACCCCGTCATAGAACCCGATCACCAGCCCGATCAGCGCGGAACGCCAGATGCGCGCCCACCCGGTGTACCGGTTCTCGTGGGTACGACCCATGGTGGGCCGGAACCACGTGTAGGCACCCACCACGATCACGGCCGCCAGCACCACGGGGGTGAGCAGGTCCCTCGGGATGAACCGGGCGACCGAGGACCCCGCGGCCGAGCCGGCGAACGCGGCGACCACCAGTGGGAGGACCATCCCGATCGGCACACGGATCCGACGCAGATAGGTGGCGGAGGCGACCAGTGTCCCGGCGACCGAGGAGAGCTTGTTGGTGCCGAGGATCTCCGGGGTCGAGGCGTCCGCGGGGAGGCCGACGACCAACGCCGGGAGCTGGATGAGCCCTCCCCCGCCGACGACCGAGTCGACCCAACCGGCGACGAAGGCGGCCAGCACCAGCGCGGCCAGGACCCACGTGGAGACCCCCGCGGCCGGGGACGCGGCCAGACCCGCGAATGACTGAGGCATACGGGGTACTGTGCTGTAATTGGTCTGTGTACATCAACCCTTACGGGGCGGATCCGGTGACCCTCGCCGCCGACCTGGCGAACCGCCGCCCCCGCACCACCCGCGAACTGGTGGACCGCTGCCGCGAATCGGGGGTGACCATCGACCGCGGAGCCTCCGACACGGACCTCACGGAGACGCTGGCGTTTCTCGACGACTGGCTCGTCGTCGTCGACACCACCGAGCCCCGCGGTCGGGCCGACGCTCTCAACGCCCTGCTCGCCGACCACTCCGCACCGCCGAGGCTCACCGACCACGACGGCCACTGGCACGTCCACTACCGGGCGGATGACGTCTCGTTCGCCCGACTCCTCACCGCGATGTTCTCGGTGGGCACCGCACTGCACCTGACCTCGCGCGGCATCGACAGACTGGCCAGGTGTGCGGCCGAGGACTGCGAGGACGTCTTCGCCGACACCACCCGCAACGGCCGCAAACAGTACTGCTCGACACGCTGCACCAACCGGTCCGCCGTACGGCGCCACCGAGCGCGACACTGAGTGGACAGGGGCCGGGGCGGATGCGGGTCGGGGCAGACCAGGGTCGGAGCGGACGTGGGTCGGGCGGCCCTACTTCTTGTCGGAGCTCGACTCCGCGGACAGGGCCGCCACGAAGGCCTCCTGGGGCACGTCCACGCGTCCGATCGACTTCATGCGCTTCTTGCCCTCCTTCTGTTTCTCCAGGAGCTTGCGCTTGCGGCTGATGTCGCCGCCGTAGCACTTGGACAGCACGTCCTTGCGGATCGCGCGGATGTTCTCGCGGGCGATGATCTTGGACCCGATCGCGGCCTGGACCGGGACCTCGTACTGCTGCCGCGGGATGAGCTCCTTGAGCTTGACGGTCATCTTGTTGCCGTAGGCCTGCGCGTAGTCACGGTGCACGATCGCGGAGAACGCGTCCACGGCCTCGCCCTGCAGCAGGATGTCGACCTTGACCAGATCCGCGACCTGCTCCCCGGCCTCCTCGTAGTCCATCGACGCGTACCCCTTGGTACGAGACTTGAGGGAGTCGAAGAAGTCGAAGATGATCTCGCCCATCGGCATGACGTAGCGCAACTCGACCCGGGTCTCGGACAGGTAGTCCATGCCCTTCATCTCGCCACGCTTGGACTGGCACAGCTCCATGGTGGTCCCCACGAACTCGCTCGGCACGATGATCGTGCACTTGACGATCGGCTCGTAGACCTCGCGGTTCTTGCCCTCCGGCCAGTACGACGGGTTGGTGACCTGGTGCTCGCTGCCGTCCTCGGCGACGACCCGGTAGACCACGTTCGGTGCGGTGGAGATGAGATCGAGGTTGAACTCGCGCTCCAACCGGTCCCGGGTGATCTCCATGTGCAGCAGACCGAGGAACCCGCAGCGGAAGCCGAAACCCAACGCCACCGACGTCTCCGGCTCGTAGTCCAGCGAGGCGTCGTTGAGTCGCAGCTTGTCCAACGCGTCGCGCAGGACCGGGTAGTCGGACCCGTCGATCGGGTAGAGACCCGAGAAGACCATGGGGTTGGGTTCGGCGTATCCCGCCAGTGGCTCCTCCGCGCCGCCCCGGGCACTGGTCACCGTGTCACCGACCTTGGACTGACGCACGTCCTTGACGCCGGTGATGAGGTAGCCGACCTCTCCCGGCCCGAGGCCCGTGGAGGCCTTGGGCTCGGGCGAGATGATCCCCACCTCGAGGGCCTCGTACGTGGTGCCGGTCGACATCATCCGGACCTTCTCGCGGGGTCGGAGCGATCCGTCGACCACGCGCACGTAGGTGACGACGCCCCGGTAGGTGTCGTAGACCGAGTCGAAGATCATGGCGCGGGCGGGGGCGTCGGGGTCGCCCTCGGGCGCCGGGATCACGTCACACACCCTGTCCAGCAGTTCCTCGACCCCCGCGCCCGTCTTGCCGGAGACACGGAGGACGTCGTCCGGCTCGCACCCGACGATGTGGGAGATCTCCTCGGCGAACCGCTCGGGGTCCGCCGCCGGGAGGTCGATCTTGTTGAGGACCGGGATGATCTCGAGGTCGTTCTCCATCGCCAGGTACAGGTTGGCCAGCGTCTGCGCCTCGATCCCCTGCGCGGCGTCCACCAGCAGGATCGCCCCCTCGCACGCCTCGAGAGCGCGGGAGACCTCGTAGGTGAAGTCCACGTGGCCCGGGGTGTCGATCATGTGCAGCACGATCTCCTCGCCCGCGTGGTCACCGGAACGCGGCACCCACGGCAGGCGGACGTTCTGCGCCTTGATGGTGATGCCGCGTTCGCGTTCGATGTCCATGCGGTCGAGGTACTGGGCCCGCATGAGCCGCTCCTCGACGACACCGGTGATCTGCAGCATGCGGTCGGCCAGCGTCGACTTGCCGTGGTCGATGTGCGCGATGATGCAGAAGTTCCTGATCCTGGCGGGATCGGTGAACGTCGTCTCTGCGAAGTTGGGAATCTCGATCACTCCTCGGGCGGGCCCGGGCGTGGCGGGGTGCGGTCCGACCGGGCGATCACCCCATTGTCACACGCGCGGACTCCGGACACCCATCACGTACCGCCCCGTGGGGATCGCGTCGACCGCTCCGTCGTCGAGGAAACGGGCCGTCGAGGCGGTCATGGCCTGGATGTGGGCGCTCATCCGCTCGTCACTGCCCTGCGAATCGAAGAACACCCCGAGGTCACGGGCCGCCTCGATCGGGAAGACCTCCTCGACGATCCCGGCGATCTCCGGCGCCCCCTCGGTCAGTGCGCGGACCACCACGTGCTGGGTGTAGCCGGTGGTGGACTGCGTCTCGATCGCCACCGGAGTGTGTTCCTCGAGCCAGATGCGCAGCCACTCGTCGCGGTGCAGACGCTCCGGCCGCCGCAGGA
>NZ_JAALDW010000116.1:0-1928 GCF_014145055.1 Dietzia sp. DQ11-38-2 | reverse complement strand
GGCAGCGGCGACGACGGGAACGCCGGGGACGATCTGCCACCCGACTCCCGCGGCCTCGAGAGCGCGGACCTCCTGCGCCACCCCCCGGTACATCGAGGGCTCGCCGGGGATGAGCCGGACCACCCGGTCTCCGCGTCCACTCGCCTCCCGGATCTCGGCGATGACATCCGAGACCGGCATCCCGGTGGTGTCGACAAGTCGGGCCCGCGGAGAGCAGAGGGACAGCACCTCGTGGAGCCCGTGGACACCCTCGAACAGGCAGGTACCGCAGTCGGCGAGGAGCCTGGAGGCGCGGACGGTGAGCAGATCGGCATCGCCGGTGCCGACGCCGACGAACATGGCGGTCACCGGTCGCGATCCACGGTGGCAGGGGGTCTCACCGTGGCATCCGTCGCCAGATCGGCTGCGGGACCAACCGGGCGACGGCGAACATCACCCGTAGCTGCCACGGGATCCACACCACCCCGGCCCGTCGGGCCCGCACCCGGTCGACCACCGCATCGGCCACCTGGTCGGGCGTGGAGGAGAACGGTGCGGGATCCATGCCCTCGGTCATCCGGCCGATCACGAATCCGGGGCGGGGGATCACCAGGGTGACGCCCGTGCCGTGGAGGGCGTCCGCCATCCCCGAGGCGAAACCGTCGAGCCCCGCCTTGGCGGACCCGTACACATAGTTCGCGCGCCGGACCCGTTGACCGGCGACCGAGGAGAACGCCACCAGCACGCCGCGTCTGCGGGGCTTCATCCGCTCAGCCAGCACGGTGAGCAGGGCGGCCTGGGCCACGAAGTCGGTGTGCAGGATCCGAGCCGCGGTCGCCGCGTCCCTCTCGGCCACCTCCTGGTCGCCGAGGATCCCGAACGCCAGGACCGCGACCGAGATCTCGCCGATCCGGGACTCGATGTCCTCCACCACCCTCACGTGGGAACCGAGGTCGTCGGCGTCGAAATCGATGATCTCGACCGACGAGGCCCCGGCGGCCGTGAGAGGTGCCGCCAGGGCGGACACGTCGCGGCCGGGTCGTGTGGCGAGGACGACCGTGCATCCGTCCGCGAGACGCCGGGCGATCGCCAGACCGATCTCGCTCCGGCCACCGAAGATCACGACGACCTCGCCGCCCGGTGCGCGCTGGGATGCGGGGGATGCGGGGCTGGACATGAGGGCATTGTCCCACGCCCATCTCACTGCCTCCCACGCCCGTCCCAGGCCCGGTCGCACTCCCGTCGCCGCCGGCCGCCTCGTCCCGCCTCGCTGTGGCAGGCTCGCCGCTATGTCCCGAACACTGGCAGATCTGTCGCCCGACGCTCACGAGTTCCTCTCCGAGTACCACCTCGGTACGCTCACCACCCTCCGACGAGACGGTTCGCCGCACGTGGTCGCGGTGGGCTTCACGCTCGACACCGGGTCGGGTCTGGCCCGCGTGATCACCCGGAGGGGGTCGCAGAAGGCCCGCAACGCCGCGCGCGGCGGACGGGCAGCGGTCTGTCACGTGGACCGAGGCCGGTGGCTGACGTTCGAGGGCCGGGCGACGTTGCTCACCGACGAGGCCGCCGTGCGCGAGGGCGAACGCCGGTACGGGATGCGCTACCGGGAGCCGAAACCCAATCCCGAGCGCGTCGTGGTGGCGATCGAGGTGGACCGCGTCCTGGGATCCGCCCAGATGTTCACCGGCGCCTGACACCGCGGTTCGATGCGCGGACGGGTGGGCGGCCTGCTGGACGGCTTGGTACGCGGCCTGCTGGGCGGGAGGGTGCGCGGCCTGCTGGTCGGGAGGGTGCGCGGCCTGTTGGACGGCTTGGTGCGCGGCCTGCTGGGCGGGACCAGACGACTCCTCCGGATTCGCGTGCGTGAGTACAGCCGCCCGCAGCCATGGCGTCTCGCCTGAGCCGATGCGCAGGCCGGACGCCATCCGGGCGGGCGGCTGTACCTG
>NZ_JAALDW010000011.1:0-9669 GCF_014145055.1 Dietzia sp. DQ11-38-2 | reverse complement strand
GGCGATGCGCAGGCGCTCCTCGACGACGGCGCGGTCGCGCAGGGCCTCGGCCTGCTCCTCGATGGTCTCGGCCTGGTCGGCCAGGGCGTGGCGGCGGCGGGCACCTCGCCAGGAGGCGATTCCGAGGGCGGCCGCGCCGCCGAAGTAGACGATGTTGATGAGCGCGGTGTAGACGAGATAGGCGGGCACCGGAGGGACGAGGCCCGACGAGCGGTCGGCGTCGTCGAGCGAGTCGAGGATCTGCTGCATCCCCGAACCCAGCGCGAGGTACCAGGTCATCCACACCACCAGAGCGGCGGCGATCGCCACCGCGACCCCCACCAGCGCCCTCCGGTCGCGGGCCCACGCCACCGCGGAGTAGACGGCGATGAAGTACAGCACCTGCTGCGAGACCTGCCCCATCACCAGGGGCATCACGCTGCCGATGATCAACAGGTGCGCGGTCGCCCCCAGGCCGGTGAGGAGGGGAAGGCGGCGCCGGAGGGCGAGCAGGGCCGCCGCGCTCGCCATGGCCGTGTACTGGGCCCAGAGCGGGGCGCTCTCCCCGCCCAACACGCCCATGCTCCGGAGGATCTCCAGACCCAGCGCCGAGCAGGCGAACATCGCCAGGGCGAGGGCCGCGTCGGCCCGGAGGTAGTTCTCCGGCAACGGTCGGGTCCACGCGTCCTCGGCGTCGAAGAGGTCGGAGAGGCGATTCCGGCGGGCCCACACGACAGACGAGCCTATCCGCTCGCGTCCTGGCCGGAGGTGCCGACCGCGGTGGCGTCCACCCGGAGCGCTCACGGCAGGTCGGGCGGCTCTCCGAGGGTCTCGACGGGCAGATCCACGACGAAACGCGCTCCGCCCGCGGGGGAGTCCTCGACCCGCACCGCGCCTCCGTGAGACCGGGTGATCTCGGCGACGATCGCCAGACCCAGACCGGATCCCCCCGTGCCCCGGGCGCGGTCGGCGTCCAGTCGGGCGAAGCGGTCGAACACCGTGGCCCGCTGGTCGGGCGGCACCCCTTCGCCGTCGTCGTCGACGGTGATCACGGCGCGGGGTCCCGCGGGGTCCGTGCGATCCACGGTGAGCCCGATCGTCACGGCCTCACGCGCGTGCCGTCGGGCGTTCTCGACCAGGTTGCGCACGACCCGCAGCAGGGCGTCGGGGTCGCCGACCAGACGGGCGGGTTCCACCGTTCCGGTGACCTCGAGTCCACCCAGACCGCGGAGCCGGGCCACCTCGGAGAGGACGATGTCGTCGAGGTCCACGTCCTCGCGTCGCAACGGCACACCACGCTCGTCGTTCTTCGCCAGCAGGAGCAGGTCCTCGACCATCGACCGCATCCGCTGGACCTCGGGCAGCAGGAGGTCGTCCACGGTCTCCACGTCGACCGGGGTGCCCGAGGTCGACGACAGTTCCAGCAGGGTCGACAGGGTGGACAGCGGGCTGCGTAGTTCGTGGGAGGCGTCGCCGACAAAGGCCACCTGCGCGGTCCGTGCGGCGTCCAGCCGCGCGAGCATCGCGTTCATCGTGCGGGCCAGGCGGGCGATCTCGTCCTCCGCCTCGGGCACCGGGACCCGCTCGCCACGCCCGGAGGCGGAGATCTCCGCGACCCGGGACCGGATCGACTCCACCGGCCGCAACACGCGCCCCATCGCGTAGTACACGAACACCGCTGTGGCGAGCCCGGCCACGGGAACGAAGGACAGGAAGAGTATCGCGCCCGCGGCGAGAACGGTGTCGTACCGGTCGGTGTCCGTACCCACCTCCACCGCGAACGTCACGCCACCGAGATCCACACCGACCGACGTCACCCGCAGGTCCGCTCCGCCGGGTGACTCGAGTTGGTGCCTGGCGATCTCGCCGGCCGCCGGGGCGGGGACGGGCGGCACGTCCTCGAGGCCGCGGGTGACCTGGGCGGCGAGCAGGCGGTCCCCGGGCCCGACGATCCTCACCAGATCGACGCCGGACAGTGGCTCGGCCACCAGATCGAGGGCTGCCCGGGGTCCGCGCTCGGAGAGAACCCCCGCCACGTCGACGGCCCGGGCCCGGTCCACGGTGTCGATCGCGTTGTGGGCGGCGGTGCGCAGCAACAGCCACGCGCCTCCGGCCGCGGCGGAGAGAACGAGGATGACGATGGCCGTGGCGATCACCGTGGTGGCCGTGCGGATGGGCCAGCGACGAGGCGTCGTGAGGACCTCGCCGGTCAGGGGGATCGTCCGTGGCGTGGCGGCTCGGGGGGACACCGCTCCATTGTGCGGCCATCCGAGACCCCGGGGCACGAGTGGAACACGTGTTAGCGTCCCCGGATGAGGGAGTCGACGCACAACGGCCCGGAACCCGGACTGGGGCTGACCTTCAGCGTGGACGGTGACGGCGCCGTGAGCTGGCACCAGCCGGTCGCCGACCAGTTCGTGGACCCCTTCGGGCGCTTCGCGACCCTGCCTCACCACTCGGGGTGATGTGGTCGACGACGACGGCGGGGTGATCGCCGCGGGTCTGGTGAAGTCGATGGAGATCTCGGGGGTCGTCGACCCGGACGGCTACGATTCCGAGCCACCGTGGCCCTCGGCGCTCGCGCCGGGAACACTGGCCGAGGTGTTGTGCCTGTCGTTGGACCACGGGCACGACGGGCAGGGCGGCACCCGGGCGGTGGAGGCCGTGATCGCGCCCGAGCCGGCGCTCGCCAACCCGCTGGGCAACCTGCACGGTGGGGTTTTCGCCGCCGCCGCGGAGATCGCCGGTGCCGCGGTGTTCCCACACGAGCGCGAGGTCAGCTCGTCCTCGCTCGACGTCAGGTACGTGCGTCAGATCCCCCTCGTCGGCCCGGTGACGGTGCGCGCCGAAGCCCTCCACGACGGCCGCAGCTGGGGGATAGCGCACGCGGTCACACGGGATGACCGGGGCCGGGTGTGTGCGGTGGCGTCGATCACTGTGTACGGCTCACGGTAGATTGGTGTCGTGTCACTCAAGTACGGTCAGGGTGTCCACCAGAACGACCGACGAAGGAGAAGACAGTGAAGATCGGCATCATCCTGGGCAGCATCCGCGACGATCGGGCCGGTGCGGCGGTGGCCGACTGGGTCACGGCGGAGGCCGCGACGCGGGAAGACGCGACCTACGACCTGGTCGACCTCAAATCCTTCGACGTCCCCCTGCTCACCTCGGCCACCGTGCCGGGTGCCGCCGACAAGCAGTACGACGACGAGCGGGTCACCCGGTGGAGCGAGGCGATCGATTCCTACGACGCCTTCGTCTTCGTGACCCCCGAGTACAACCACGGAGTGCCCGGCGGCCTGAAGAACGCCTACGACGTGCTCGGTGAGGAATGGGCGGACAAGCCGGTCGCCTTCGTCTCCTACGGCGCCGAGGGCGGAGTACGCGCCGTGGAGCAGTGGCGCCAGATCATCGCGAACTTCCGGATGTTCGGAGTCCGCCAGCAGGTCTCGCTGAGCTTGTTCACCGAGTTCGGAGACGAGGGTCTCCAGCCGAACGAGCGGCGCGCGGGGGAGCTGGCCACTCTCTTCGACCAGCTCGAGGACGCCACCCGCCGGTTCGCCCCGGTTCCCGCGGGAAGCGCCTGATCGCAGGGGTGCCCGGCTCGCGCCGGGTGAACGACCGCCGGCCCGCCTGTCTGGGAGAGGCGGGCCGGCGGTCGTGTCGAGGCGGGTCAGCCGAGCGCGGCCAGGGCGGAGTCGTAATCGGGCTCGGTGGTGATCTCGTCGACCAGCTGGGTGTAGACCACCGAGCCATCGGCGTCGAGCACCACGACCGACCGTGCGCACAGGCCGGCCAGGGGGCCGTCCGTCATCTTGACGCCGTACTCCGAGGCGAAATCGCTGCGGAAGGTGGACGCGGCGGACGCGTTCTCGATCCCCTCGTCGGCGGAGAACCGCTTGAGCGCGAACGGGAGGTCGGCCGAGACGTTGATGACCGCCGTGTTGTCCAGGCCCGTGGCCTTCTCGTTGAAGGTCCGGACCGACTGGGCGCAGACGCCCGTGTCGACGCTCGGGAAGATGTTGAGCACGACGCGCGTGCCCGCCAGTGACTCCGAGGTCACGGGAGCGAGGTCGGTGCCGACCAGGTCGAAGGCCGGAGCGGTGGTGCCGACGGCGGGGAGCTCGCCGGACGTGGTGACGGGGTTTCCCTTGAATGCGGTGGTTGCCATGCGTCCGTTCTACCCGACCGGGGGCGGGGGTGGCGCGGGCACCGCCTGACCGGTCTGGTCGACCGCCCGCCACAGATACCAGGACGCGACCGAACGGTACGGGGCCCAGGCCTCGGCGCGGCCGAGCATCTGGGCGGCGGTGGCCGGTCCGTCGAGCCCCGTGACCCGTTCGAATCCCCGGCGGATGCCGACATCGGCCACCGGGAACACGTCAGGTCTGTCCAGCAGGAAGATCAGCAGCATCTCCACGGTCCACCGGCCCACCCCGCGGACCGTGGTCAGGGAGTCGACCACCTCGTCGTCGTCGAACCCCTGCAGTTCCGTCAGAGTGGGGATCCGTCCGGTCCCCACCGCGTCGGCCAGGTCGCGGAGCGCGGCGATCTTGGGGCGGGAGACCCCGCACGCGCGGATCTCGTCGTCGGAGAGGGTGTTCAGGAGAACGGGTTCGAGGTGCCGGGGCCCGGCCGCCCGCTCGCGGAGACGGCCGGCGATCGTCGCGGCGGCCTTCACCGACAGTTGCTGGGAGAGGATCGAGGAGGCCAGTCGGTCGAACAGCGCGTGCGGACCGGAATCGGGGGCGGGCGTGAGGGTGCACGGACCGACGGACTCGATGTGACGACCGAGCTCGGGGTCCGCCCGGCAGAGGTACCGAACGGCGGCCGATTTGTCGTATCCTTCGAGCATGCCGAGCACGTTACCCGGCGGTTTTTCCACCATCGTGCCTCACAGGTAACAGCGGTACCGTGTCCGACGATAACTATCGAGTCACGAATTCTTCATATCGTTATCGGGGGAGGAACGCCATCGTGCGCAGGACACACACCCGTCTCGTCGCGGCCGCGTCCGCGGCGGCACTGACACTCACACTGGGCGCCGGAGTGGGGACCGCGTCCGCCGGCTCCGCGGAGATGCCGTCGGGCACGGCACTGTACAACGGGCTGACCATGGTGGGGTGCCAGCACGTCGACCCGTCGATGCTCCAGATGTGCGGCGGCCTGGACGTGCTCACGAGTGACGATCCGGCGGTGCTCACGATCAATCCGTTCACCACGGACATCGTGATCCTGGGCGCCGGACTGTGCCCCGACGGGGGCATCCGGCCGGTGCTCGAGGAGCGCCTGCGGACCGGTTTCCGGCTGGCCCGGCAGTATCCGACCGCCCGCGTCATCGTGACCGGGGGTGTCCCGCAGAACGGTCGCACGGAGGCCCGCGCGATGGGCGACTGGCTCCGCGGTGCGGGCATCGCGCCGTGGCGGATCACCGAGGAGGGCAACTCCAACTCGACGGTCCAGAACGCGCAGTTCACGGACCGGATCTTCCGCGAGCGCGGGACCACCGGTGCGGTCGTGGTCTCCACCGGCGACCACGTCCAGCGCGCCGTGCTCAACTTCCGGCAGGCGGTCGCCGGGCGGATCCCGGTGACCGGGGTCGTCGCCCGGGGCTGAGGCGCGGGCGGGAACAATTCAGCGCCCGCCGAAGTTGTATGACGCGACAGCAAATATCGTCCCGTCACACAGGAGAAGCCAGTGTCCGCCATCCGCCAGGTAGTCCCGCTCGGAGCGCAGTGGCCGGGCGTCGACCCGTTCCTGTTCGCCGTCCACCACCGCGACGAGTTCCCCCCGGCCGACGGCAGGACCATGCGTCCCGCGGCTTCGCTCGAGGGGCGGTCCATCGGGGGAGATTTCTCCGGGAAGGACGGGTGGTCGATGTACCACGGCTCCGAGGTCCCCGGTTTCCCCCAGCACCCGCACCGTGGATTCGAGACCGTGACGGTGGTCCTCGACGGCGTGGTGGACCACGCCGATTCGTTGGGCGCCGCCGCGCGATTCGGGCACGGCGACACCCAGTGGCTCACCGCGGGTGCCGGCATCTCGCACTCCGAGATGTTCCCCCTGCTGGATCCCGACGCTCCCAACACGATGGAGCTGTTCCAGATCTGGCTCAACCTGGCCCCCGAGGACAAGTCCGCGGAGCCGTACTTCGACATGTTCTGGTCGGAGGACACTCCCGTCGTCGTCCGTGGCGAGGAGGGATCCGCCGCCCGGTTCCGGGTGATCGCCGGCGAGATCGACGGGGTCCGGGCGCTCGACCCGCCACCGCACTCCTGGGCCGCGCGGCCGGACAGTCACCTCGCCATCTGGATCGTCACCCTCGACCCCGGTGTCAGTACCGAACTCCCGGCGTTCGACCCGTCCGCCACCCGGGTCCTCTACAACTACGGCGGCGACCTGACCGTCGACGCTCAGCGACTCGGTTATGACGCGGCAGTGCTCGCCCCTGAGGCCGTCACGGTGACCGCGGGTCCGGACGGTGCGGCGTTCCTCGTGCTGCAGGCCCGGCCTATCGGCGCGCCCGTCGTTCAACAGGGGCCGTTCGTCGGCACCACCCGCCAGGACATCGTCACCGCCATGGAGGAGTACCGCGCCGGCGTCTTCGGGGCCTGGCACCTGGATCGGAACGATCCCGTGCACGCGCACGAGGAGACCCGCTTCGCGAGGTACCCGGACGGCACCGAGAGGCGGCCGGTCGGCTCCCGGTGAGCCGGCCGGCCGCTCGGCTCACCCGGGCCAGTGGCCGGTGCGAAGCAACTCCAGGCTCTGCGAACGATCGAGCAGTGGTTGGCGCATCTGGTCCTGCAGAAATTCCAGTAGCGCCTCCGAGAGCGGGGAGTTGTCGGAGGAGATGGCTCCGCGAGCCACCGCCACGTGGAGGTTCTCGGCGAAGCCGTCGATGGCGGTCTGCGCCACGCAGCTGTGCGTCGACACCCCGCACACGAGCAGGTGGCCCGCGCCGAGTCGATCCAGTTGGGCCCTCAGATCGGTCCGGAAGAACGCGCTGTCCCTGGTCTTGACCACTTCCACGTGGTCCCCGGTGACGAGATCGTCGAGGAACCGCGCCTGATCGGTGCCGGGGAAGGCGAACCCCTGGTCGTCCTCGTGCATGTTGAGGGTCCAGGTGGAGCGGTCCTCTGCGTGCTCCGTCCGGACCAGGACCACCGGTCGTCCGGCGTCGTGCGCGGTGCGGATGAGCTCGTTCACCGCCCCGACCAACTCGTCCCGCACCTCGGCCAGTTCGGGGAACTCGAAGTACGAGTTCTGCATGTCGATCACCACGAGCGCCGTCTGACCGTGGGCCCGATCGCCGGCTCTTTCGTCCTGCCGCCACCAGGTGTCGGCGACCTCGACCGGGGTCGTGCGCTTGTGGCGGTTGGAGTGCCAGGTCGCCTCTATCGTCTCGGCGGCCCCCTCGGGGACTTCGCGCCCCTCGAGGTAGTCGTCGATGTGGTCGTAGGCGATTCCCAGTTCCTCCTCGTCGGTCTGGCCCTCGGCCTCGTCGAGGAGATCGGCGGTGGGCACCTTGTCCCACAGTTGCCGCGGCGCCTCCAGATGACGGAGCAGCGCCCGGACCTGGCGTTTGTTCAGGCCCGACAGGGGCAGGAGGTCGGCGGCGCCGTCGCCGAACTTGGTGAAGAACCCGGTGACGTTCTCGGCCGCGTGATCGGCACCGATCACCAGCAGGCCGCGGTCCCCTGCCACGGCGTACTGCGCGACCATCCGGTGGCGGGCCTTGGTGTTCCCCTTGGTGAAGTCCGTCAACTCCGTCCCGGTCGCCTGCCCGATCTCACCGTTGAGCCCGTCCACGCCCGGGGCGACGTTCACCGTGAGGGTCTCGTCGGCGCCCACGAACTCCACGGCCATCGCCGCGTCGTACTCATCGTGCTGCACGCGGTAGGGAAGGCGCAGGCCCACGAAGACCGCCTCGCCGCCGTCTGCGCGGATCCTCTCCACCGCCAGCTGTGCCAGGCGTCCGGCCAACGAGGAGTCCACGCCGCCCGAGATCCCGAGCACGAAGCCCTTCGCCCCGCTCGCGCTGAGGTAGTCGACCAGGAACCGCACCCGGCGTTCCACCTCGTCGGCGGGGTCGATCCGGGGACGGACGCCGAGGGCGTCGATGATCTGTCGTTGTGTCGCGTGCATGGGCCCAGTGTGCTGTCGATGCCCGCGGACCTGCCACCGGACGGTCGGGCGGTCAGTCCCCGGCCCGGTGCACGAGGTCGCCCACCACCCGGGGCCACCGCGCCACCTCGGACGGGGTCTGCGCAACCTCCAGGCGGGCGTCGGGGAGCAGGACCTGGAGTTCCTCGGCCACGGCGAGCGGATGCGAGGGGTCGTCCGGCCAGGCCAGGAGGAGCACCGGCACGTCGACCCCCGAGACCTCTGCGCGCGGTGGGAGATCGCTCAGGGCCGCGCCCCGGAATGCCGCGGGCAGATACTCGTCCGCCACGTCCGGGACGGTGAACGGGCGTCCGGGGTCGATCGCGGGAGAGGTGGGCGGCTGCCGGGTCTTCTCGGCCCACCGGGCCCCTCCCCAGCGTTCGACCTGGCGGGCCGCCAGATCGTAGAGGGCTGCCTGCTCGCGCCGCCACTCCCACGCGGTCGGCGGGATCCCGAGGGTGAGAGAGGCGAACCGGTCCGGCTCCGCAACGGCCGCGGTGATCAGGGTCGCCGCGCCCATCGACTGCCCCACCCCGTGCACCCGTCGGCCCGGGAAGAACTCGTCGAGCATGGTCAGGAGGTCGCGAGCCAAAGCCGGCCAGGTGTAGTCCGTGGGGTCCACGGACCCCGGTGACCCGCCGTGGCCCCGGGCGTCGTACCGCAGGACCCGCAGACCGTCCCGGCCCGCCGTGAGGTCCAACCCGAACACCTCGTCGCGTCGTCGGCTCGAGGACAGGCCGTGAAGTTGAACGACCGGGTGCCCGTCGCCTCTGAGGTCGTGGGCGAGGGCCGTCCCGCTATGGCCGGCCCGGGCAGGTGGCCGTCTCGTCGTCGTCACAATCCGCGCCTTTCCCCGTAACACGCCGCTCCTACCGTGCGGACCATGAGGCTCACCACCGTAACGCGGATGTCGCTCCCGTCCGGCGTCGTGCACCGGTTTGCGACACATGTCACCCCAGTTCAGGGCGAGGCCACGCCGCCGTCGTTCGACCAGGCGCGCCATGCTTCTCTGGGCCGTCGCTCCGGGTCGTGGATGGCGGTCGCGTTCGCCCTGCCGTTCCCCGCCGACCGCGAGATGGTGGCGCGGGCGTGGCTCGCGGTGGTTTCCCGGCACGGGACCCTGCAGACGGTTCTCGACGGTGATGCCGGGGGCGGCGAGGAGTTGCGGCTCCAGCCAGTCGCTGTGCGGCCCACCGGCTGGAGAGTGGAGGAGCCGGGGGACGGTGAGGACCCCCGAGCGGTGCTGCGCAGGGTCTTCGACCAGGCCTGTTGCCCGTTCGCGACGCCGTCGCACGCGCTGTGTCTCGTGGAACCCGAGGACCCGGACGAGCGCCCGGTGGTGGTGATCGGGCTGGACCACTCGCACGTGGACGCGTGGTCGCTGCTCGTGCTGCTGCGGGATTTCTGCTCCTGCCTGGACGATCTCGCGTGTGGCCTCGAGCCGGGGACCTGTCTGCCCCCGGCGGCCGCGTTCGCCGAGCACACCCGGGAGTTGGCGCAGCGTCCGCCCGCCCCGCCTCGGGA